>JBEBXD010000013.1:0-53416 GCA_040391845.1 Tsukamurella paurometabola
CGCAGACTCCCGCCTCGGCCTCTCGCGCGCGCAGCTCGACGAGGCGCTGGCCGATCGCGCCGCCTTCACCGGCGCCGCCGAGGCCCAGGTGGCGCAGGTCGTCGCGGACGTCGAGGCGCTGATCGCGAAGTACCCCACCGCCGCCGGCTACACCCCGTCGCCCATCCTCTGACCTGCCCCCTCCCCGATTGAACACTGTTACTGTCCATCGCGACCTGGGGTTTTGTTGTCAGTAACGGTGTTCAATCGAGAGGAATCCGGCGGGCGGCGCGGGCGGCAGGGCCAGCCTCGGGGTGGTGGGCGACGGTCCGCGCCAGCCTCGCGCCCGCAGTTCCCGGGCGACGCGATCGAGGAACTCCGCCCTGCCGCTGAGGAGGGTCGTGGAGGTCACGCGGATCACGGCCCACCGCTGCCCGGTGATGGCGTTCCAGCGGACGACGTCCGCGCGTTGCTGCTCCTCGGTGCGGTGGTACCCGCCGTCGTACTCGATGGCCACGCGATACTTCGTGGCGCCGAGATCCGCGTGGTACGGGGTCCCCGGGACCGGCGCCTGGGTCCGGAAGAAGTCCAGCCCCGAGCGGTGCAGAACTAGCCGGCTGTAAGTCTCCCAAGGGGATTGGGACCCGGTATCCGCCTCCTCGAGCACGTCCCGCACGCGGTTCGCCGCGTACAGCCGGGGATGTTCGTCGAGGTAGGTGAGGATCGCGCGCTTCGTCGTGATGGGGCTCGTGGACCGGTCGCGCCGGATGAGCTGATCGACTCCGACGATCGCCTCGTCGTTACGGACGAGCCGGGCGAGGTCCACGGCGGTACGCACGACGGACGTTGCGGGCCAGCCCGATACGGTGACGACGTCCTCGGCCGGCAGGTGTCCGCAGCGGACGACGACGCCGTGGCGCCTGCGCTGTTCGGGAAGCCGGATCTCCGGCGGGTGCCCGCTCGCGTACTGCGCCCCGTGGAGTTCCGCCGCCGTCCAGCCGCAGAAGACCGCGCCGGGGTAGGCGAGGAGGAGCGCCGCACGGATCTCGGCGGGGGCGGTGCCCGCATCGCCGCGGATCCCCCGGATGACCGACGCGGTCGATTCCCGGACGGCGCGAGCGGAGCGGTGCGCGATCAGCTCAGGAGTGCGTCCCATCATATGAATTGGACGCACCAGCCTGCCGAACGGATCCCGCCCCGCAATTGAACACTGTTACTGTCCACCGCGACCTGGGGCTTTGCTGTCAGTAACAGTGTTCAATTGCGGGCGGGATAGGGTGGGCCGGTGCGTCCTGAACTGAGCGAGTACACGCCGATCTACTCGGGCAAGGTCCGCGAACTGTACGCGGTGGACGACGAGCACCTGCTGCTCGTCGCGAGCGACCGGATCAGCGCCTACGACTACATCCTGCAGACGCCGATCCCCGACAAGGGGCGCGTGCTCACCGCGATGTCCGTGTTCTTCTTCGACGCCCTCGGCGTGCCGAACCACCTGGCCGGCCCCGCCGACGATCCGCGCATCCCGGACGCGGTGCTGGGCCGCGCCCTGATCACCCGCCGCCTGGACATGGTTCCCGTGGAATGCGTCGCCCGCGGCTACCTCACCGGCTCCGGCCTCAAGGAGTACCGCGCCACCGGCGAGGTGTGCGGCGTCCCCCTGCCCGAGGGCCTGGTCGACGGCAGCCGCATCGACCCGCCGATCTTCACCCCCGCCACCAAGGCCGCGGTCGGTGACCACGACGAGAACGTCTCCTTCGAGCGGGTCGCCGAGGAGGTGGGCATCGACCTCGCGACGCGCCTGCGCGAGCTCACCCTCGACGTCTACGCCCGCGGCGCCGACATCGCCCGCGATCGGGGGATCATCCTCGCGGACACCAAGTTCGAGTTCGGTCGCAGCACCGACGGTGACCTCCTCCTGGCCGACGAGGTGCTCACCCCCGACTCCTCCCGGTACTGGGACGGCGAGCTGTACCGGCCCGGCGGCCCGCTGCCCAGCTTCGACAAGCAGATCGTGCGCGACTGGCTCACCACCGAATCCGGCTGGTCGACCGACGCCGGTACCGAGCCGCCGGCCCTGCCCGCCGAGGTGGTCGAGCGCACCCGCGCCCGCTACATCGAGGCCTACGAACGCATCTCGGGACTCCGCTTCGCCGACTGGCCGGGGAGCGCGGCGTGACCGGGGCCGAGCGGCCCGATCCGCAGTTCCTCCAGCCCGTCGCGAAGAAGGTCCCCGCGCCCCGGAACTTCCACGGCGACACCGTGATCGACGACTACGCGTGGCTCGCCGACACCACCGACGAGGAGGTGCTGGACTACCTGCGCGCGCACAACGCCTACACCGACGCCGCCACCGCGGGGCAGGAGTCGCTCCGCGAGGCGATCTTCGGGGAGATCAAGGCGCACACGCAGGAGACCGACATGTCGGTCCCGCAGCGCCGCGGCGACTACTGGTACTACGCGCGCACCGTCGAGGGAAAACAGTACGGGATCCACTGCCGCGCACCGATCTCCGGTCCGGACGATTGGACGCCGCCGGTGCTCTCCGACGCGCCGCTCCCCGGCGAACGGGTGCTGCTGGACCTCAACGCGGAGGCGGAGGGGCACGAGTACATCGCCGTCGGCGCCGCCGCCGTCTCGCCCGACGGTACGCTGCTGGCCTACTCGCTGGACACCTCCGGCGACGAGCGGTTCACACTGCGCGTCAAGGACATCGACAGCGGAGAGCTGCTGCCCGACACCGTGGAGGGCGTCTTCTACGGCGCGACGTGGGCGCCGATCACGGCCTCCGGCGCGCGGTACCTGTTCTACACCACCGTGGACGACGCCTGGCGGGCCGATACCATCTGGCGTCACGAGATCGGCTCCGCGGCACGGGATGTGGAGGTGTTCCACGAGGCCGATCAGCGGTTCGGTGTGGGCATCGGCCTCACCCGCAGCGAGAAGTACCTGATGATCGCGGCCTCGTCGACCTTGAGCTCCGAGACCCACGTGCTCGACGCCGCCGACCCGACGGGCGAATTCCGGGTCCTGCGGCCCCGCGAGGAGGACGTCGAGTACTCGGTGGAGCACGCGGTGCTCGGCGGCGAGGACCGGTTCCTGTTCCTGCACAACCGGTCCGGCATCAACTTCGAGCTCTCATCGGCCCCCGTCGACGCCCCGCAGGACTGGAAGGTGCTCGTCCCGCACCGCGACGACGTGCGCCTGGAGTACGTGGACGCCTACGCTCGCCGGCTCGCCCTCGGGTACCGGCGCGGCGGCCTACCCCGGCTCGCACTCGCCGCGGCGAGCGCCGCACCGGAGTTCACCGAGTGGGAACCGGGCGAGGAGCTGGTGAACCTCGGCCCCGCCGCGAACCCCGAATGGGACGCGCCGCGGCTGCGCCTGGCGTACGAATCGTTCGTGACCCCCGGCACCGTCCTCGAACTCGACCCCGGGACCGGGGAGCAGACGGTGCTCAAGCGCACCGAGGTGCCCGGCTACGACGCCGCGCTGTACACCGCCGAGCGGGTCTGGGTGACCGCGCGCGACGGTGCGCGGGTCCCCGTCTCCGTGGTGCGCCGCAAGGACTTCGCTCCCGCCGCCGCCCCCACCCTGCTGTACGGCTACGGCTCCTACGAGGCCGTCCTCGACCCGTGGTTCTCGGTCGCCCGGCTCTCGCTCATGGACCGCGGCGTCGTGTTCGCCGTGGCCCACGTGCGCGGCGGCGGCGAGATGGGCCGCGCCTGGTACGACCACGGCAAGCAGCTCGAGAAGAACAACACCTTCACCGACTTCGTCGACGTCGCACGCCATCTCGTGGACACCGGCCGCGCGGTCCCGCAGCGGCTGGTGGCGATGGGCGGCAGCGCCGGCGGCCTCCTGGTGGGCGCGGTCGCGAACCTGGCGCCGGAACTGTTCTCCGGCATCGTCGCCGATGTGCCCTTCGTGGACCCGCTCACCTCGATCCTGGACCCGAGCCTGCCGCTCACCGTGGGGGAGTGGGACGAGTGGGGCAACCCGCTCGAGAGCGCCGAGGTCTACCGGTACATGCGGGACTACTCGCCGTACGAGAACGTCGCCGCGAAGCCCTACCCGGCGATCCTCGCCACCACCTCGCTCAACGACACCCGCGTGCTGCCCACCGAGCCGGCCAAGTGGGTGGCGAAGCTGCTGGCGCACACCACCTCCGGCGAGCAGGTCCTGCTCAAGACGGAGATGGTGGCCGGTCATGCCGGGGTCAGCGGCCGGTACGCGAAGTGGCGCGAGACCGCCTTCGAGTACGCCTGGGTGCTCGACAGGCTCGGCGCCGCGCAGTAGCGTGCTCCCATGAACAAGCTCGCCGCGGGCGTGGTCTGCGCCGCGCTGCTCCTCCCGCTCGCCGTTCCCGCCCATGCGGTTCCGGGTGCCCCCGGGCGCGGGTACACCGGACCGACGGTGACGTACTCGTACGTCGGCCCGTCCACGGCCCCGCAGTACCACATCGAGTACGTCATCGTGGTGCGCAACGGGGTCGCCACTGCGAAGGTCGGCGGGTACGGCACCGTCGACGGCACCGAGAAGCCCGCGAAGACGCAGACGAAGAAGCTGGACTACCCGGCCCAGCGGGCCCTGGTGCAGTTCGCGCCGTCGATCCCCGCGCCCGCCACCGGAACCACGTGCCCGGGGGCGGCGACGCACCGTCTGACCTACGAGAGCGCGGGCGCCGCGCCCACGCGGACCGTGGCGTACACCTGCGCGGTGCCGCCGGGCTCCGCCGGCGACCTCGCCGCCGTCAAGCAGTACATCGCCCCGGTCGAGAAGCAGCTGGACGTGCTCCCGACGGTGACCTTCGTGCCGGGGACGTCGCACCCACACACACGGAAGTGCCCGGCCCCCAACGGGGACCGGGCACTTGCGGTTCGAGCGGACGTCAGTGCATGACCAGCTGACGCTCCGCGGCCTCCGTATCCGTCGCATGGGTGCGCGGCAGGAAGAACGCGGGAATGATGCACAGCGCCACCAGGATCGCGGCCACGAAGTACGTGTTCCCGAACGCCTCCGCCGCGTACGGCAGGTTGTCGTGCAGGAACTTCGAGAAGCCCGAGTCGCCCTGGAGCATCGCGATCCCCTTCTCGCGGGCCTCGGGGCTCGAGTTCAGGCCGAAGGCCAGCGCACCGGTGTGCGCCTCACCCTGCGGGGACTGCATCGACGGACCCGCGTTGGTGAGCCAGTTGGTGAACAGCACCGAGAAGATCGCGGTGCCCATCGACGCGGAGATCTGCTGCACGATGTTCGTCAGCGTGGAACCGCGCGAGATGGACTCCGGGGCCAGCGTCCGGATCGCGGCCGACATGGTGGGCATCATCGTCATACCCATGCCGAGGCCCTGGATCAGCAACGAGCCGAGAAGGATCCAGTACGGCGTGTCCGCGGTCAGCTGCGTGAACGCGATCATGCCGCAGGCGATCAGCGCGAGGCCGGTCATCACGAATTTGCCCGGTCCCATCTTGTCGGTGAGCACGCCCGCGATCGGCATGGTCAGCATGGCGCCCAGGCCCTGCGGCGCGAGCAGCAGGCCGGCCATCAGCGTGGTCTCCCCGCGGATGCCGATGAAGTACTGCGCGTACAGGATCGAGCTGCCGAAGAAGGCCATTGCGAACATCGCGAAGGTGATCATGGCCACCGTCATGTTCCGGTTCTTGAACAGCCGCAGGTCGAGCAGCGGCAGCTTGGCCCGCAGGGCCCAGAACACGAACGCGACGATCAGCACGAGCCCGATGAGCGTGGTCGCCACGACGCGTCCGGTGAAGATCGTCCCGTGGATCTGCTGCGCCTCCGGCACCGAGGAGATGCCGAACAGGAACAGCGCCAGTCCGGGGGAGAGGAGCAGGAAGCCGACGATGTCGAAGGACTGGCCCGCGACGGGTTCATCCTTGGGGAGCACGAACCAGGCGTACACGAGCGCGAGCACGCCGATCGGCAGGTTGATCAGGAAGATCCAGTGCCAGGAGAACGACTCGATCAGCCAGCCGCCCAGGATGGGGCCGCCGATCGGGCCGAGCAGCATCGGGATGCCGAGCACGGCCATGACTCGCCCGATCCGCTCCGGACCCGCTGCGCGGGTGAGGATCATCATGCCCAGCGGCATCAGCATGCCGCCGCCCAGGCCCTGCAGGACGCGGAAGACGATCAGCTCGGTGATCCCTCCCGCGGTCGCGCACAGCACCGAGCCCAGCACGAACAGAGTGGTCGCGATCATGTACAGGCGCTTGGTGCCGAATCGGTCCGCGGCCCAACCGGTCACGGGGATCACGGCGGCAAGCGCCAGCGTGTAGCCCGTCATCGTCCACGCGACGGTGGCGGGGGTCGCGCTCCACTGCGATTGGAAGGTGTTCTGCGCCACGGCGACGATCGTCATGTCCAGGATGGACATGATCGCGCCGAGCACGACCACGCCGGCGACCATCAGGACGCGCCGGTCGAGGCCCTCACCCGCGTGCGGGATCTCGCTCTTGTCGAGCGTGTTCTCGGTACTCATGCGTTCTCTTTCATTGCGGTGAAGAAGGGGTTCGGAGGGATCAGGCCCTCGTCGAGGATCTCGACCATCACGTCGTGCAGCCGGGTGCGGAGCGCGACCGGCAGCCGCCCCGCGAAGCTCAGCACCTCACGGTGCTTGTCGCTGATCGCGGACGCAACTGTTTTTCGCCCGAGGTCGGTGATGGTCAGGTTCTTGATCCGGCGGTCGGAGGCGTCCTCGCGCCGGTCCACCATCTCGAGTTGGACAAGCCGCTCCACGTTGCGGCCCGTGGCGGCGACGGACAGACCCAGATCATCGGCGAGCCGGTTGATCGGTTGCGGGGCCTCCGCGCCCACGAGCTGCAGCAGGATGTGGAACTGGTGCCCGGTGATGTCCGACGACAGCATCGTGCCCAGGCTCTCCTGCGTGATGTTGCACATGAGACGGCCCATGAACTCGCTGAATACCTCGGTGAGGTCCTCCGCCGTCACATCCCTGGAAGTTGCTTGCACCCGAAAACGATAACTCTGATGCAACCATTGCGCAATCGAGATAGATGTGTCCTGCGTTACATCCGCGCGTAGGCTCGGGCGCATGACCGCTCTGGACTCGATCCCCCTCACCACGCTCGACGGTGCCGCCACCTCCCTCGCCGATTACGCCGGCCGTGCGGTGCTGGTCGTCAACGTCGCCAGCAAGTGCGGACTCACCCCGCAGTACGCGGGCCTGGAGGCCCTCGCGACCCGGTACGCGGACCGCGGGCTGACCGTGCTCGGCGTGCCCTGCAACCAGTTCGCCGGCCAGGAGCCCGGCACGGCGGAGGAGATCGCCACCTTCTGCTCCACGACGTACGGCGTGACCTTCCCGCTGCTCGCGAAGAGCGAGGTGAACGGCGAGCACCGCGATCCGCTGTACGCCGAGCTCACCAAGACGCCCGACGCTGACGGCGAGGCGGGCGACGTGCAGTGGAACTTCGAGAAGTTCCTGATCGCTCCCGACCACGTCGCGGTGCAGCGCTTCCGCCCCCGCACCGAACCCGAATCGGACACGGTGACCGGCGCGATCGAGGCCGTACTCCCCGGCTGACCCGGTTCGTTCAGCGACACGCAACCCGGCGTCCCCGCCCGGGACACCTGCGGCGCGCACACTGCGGACATGAGTGCGACGCTGTACGTCTCCGTCTCCTCCCTCTCGGACGCCAGCCGGGAACGCGCCCGCTGGTTCACGGCGCAGATGGACGCGCGGGGCGTGCCGGTCTCGCTCCTGGTGGCGCCGCGGCTCAAGGGCGGGTACGCGCTCGCGGACGACCCCGCGACCCGGTCCTTCCTTCGGGAGCGCCGGGCCGGCGGCGATGCGATCGTGCTGCACGGATACGACCAGGCCGCCACGCAGCGCCGCCGCGCCGAGTTCTCGACGCTCGGCGCGCACGAGGCGGCGCTGCGGCTCGCCGCCGCCGACCGCGTGCTCGAGGGTGCGGGCCTGCGCACCCGCGTGTTCGCGGCTCCGCGCTGGAACGCCTCCACCGGCGCGGTGCTGGCGCTGCCCGGCGCCGGCTTCCGGCTGAACCTGGGCTACACCACGATCGCCGACCTGGTGGCCGGCACCGAGGAGCGGGCCCGGGTGCTGGGCATCGGCGACGGCTTCCTCAGTGAGCCGTGGTGGTGCCGCACGCTGCTCGCGCAGGCCAACCGCATCGCTCGCCGGGGCGGGACCCTCCGCCTCGCCGTCGACGCGCGCCGGCTCGACTCCTCGACGGTCTCCCGCACGATGCTCGACGCGGTCGATCTCGCGCTGCACCACGGCGCCCGTCCGGCCGTCCACGAGCACCGCGCGAAGGCCCTCGCGGCCGCCTGACCGCGCGCACCACGGCACACCGCTCCGAGCGGTCTAGAACTCCCGCGTCTCCTCGGTCCCGACCGGGACCACCTCGGCACCGTCGGGCCGCATGTCCGTGAGCCGGCCGAGGTGGATCCCCGAGCCCTCCGCGGAGAGCAGCGCGTCGTGGATCGGGACCGCGGCGGCCGGGGCCACCGCCCGGAAGAAGTCGACGGTCTCGCTGATCTTCGACCAGGGCGCGCTGACGGGCAGGCCCAGCACCTCCACGCGGACGTCCTCGGGCACGTACAGGGCGTCGCCCGGGTGGTAGAAGCGGCCGGGCCGCGTCTCGTCGCCGAGCAGGAACGACGTGTTGTCGATGGTGGGGAGCTCGGGGTGGATCACCGCGTGCGTCCCCCCGACGGCCCGCGCGATGAGGTTGCCGATCCCGTAGTCGTGGCCCGGCAGCGCCGCGATCCAGCGGCCGCCCCGCGCGGCCGCGGTGGTCGGATCGGCGAACAGCTGGGCCTGCGGGTTGGCGTCGACCAGGGCGTCGATGCGGTCGGGGTCGATGTGATCGGGGTGCTGGTGGGTGACCACGATCGCGTCCAGTCCGGTGAGCCCCTCGAAGCCGTGGGAGAAGTTGCCGGGGTCGAACAGCACGGTGGTCCCCGACATCTCCACGAGGACGCAGGAATGGCGGAAGTGGGTCAGGCGCATGGCCCCAGTATGCGCCGGTAAGCTGGCCCGTACAGCAGACCCGAGAGGAGCCGCACGTGGCGCGGATTGTGGTGGACGTGATGCCGAAGGCCGAGATCCTGGACCCGCAGGGGAAGGCGATCGTGGGCGCGCTCGACCGCCTGGGCTTCGCCGGCGTCGCGGATGTGCGGCAGGGCAAGCGGTTCGAGCTCGAGGTCGACGGTGACCTCAGCGACGAGCAGCTCGAGCGGATCGCCGCGGACGTCCTGGCGAACACCGTGATCGAGGACTTCACCGTCACCCGGGTCGACGCATGACCCGGGTCGGCGTCATCACCTTCCCCGGCACGCTCGACGACGTCGACGCGGCGCGCGCGGTGGAGCGGGCGGGCGGCGAGGCCGTCTCGCTGTGGCACAAGGACCACGACCTCAAGGGCGTCGAGGCCGTCGTGGTGCCCGGCGGCTTCTCCTACGGCGACTACCTGCGCGCCGGCGCCATCGCCTCCCTCGCCCCGGTGATGACCGAGGTCGTCGAGGCGGCCGGGAGGGGCATGCCGGTGCTCGGCATCTGCAACGGCTTCCAGATCCTGTGCGAGGCCGGCCTGCTCCCGGGTGCGCTGGTGCGCAACGAGGGGCTGCACTTCATCTGCCGCGACGAGTGGCTGCGCGTCGAGGCCACCGGCACCGCCTGGACCTCCCGCTACGAGCCGGGCGCGGAGATCCTCATCCCGCTCAAGTCCGGCGAGGGCCGGTACGTGGCCGACGAGGCCACCCTCGACGAGCTCGAGGGCGAGGGCCGGGTGGCCTTCCGCTACGCCGGCACCAACCCGAACGGTTCCATGCGCTCCATCGCGGGCGTCGCGTCGGCGAACGGCCGCGTCGTGGGGCTGATGCCGCACCCGGAGCACGCGACCGAGGCGCTCACCGGGCCGTCGGACGACGGGCTGGGGATCTTCTACTCCGCGCTGGACGCGGTGCTGTCGGTCTGATGGCGGCCGGGGCAGCGGGCAGCACCGCGGCATCGGCGGACGGGCAGTGCGCGTTCATCGACGCATCGCCGTCGCCGTTCCACGTGGTTCGCACGGTCGCGGCGCGGTTGCGCGAGGCCGGCTATTGCGCACTGGCGGAGGGGGATCGGTGGCCGGCCGCCGGCCGGCACTACGTGGTGCGCGGCGGCTCGATCGTCGCCTTCGACACCGGCGGGTTCGGCGTCGGCGGGGCGTTCCGCATCGTCGGCGGCCACACGGACAGCCCGAATCTACGGGTCAAGCAGCACCCGGACCTCGAGCAGGCCGGCCTGTCCCTGGTCGGCCTCGAGCCGTACGGGGGCGCGTGGCTCAACTCGTGGCTGGACCGGGACCTCGGGATCTCCGGTCGTCTCTCGTACCGGGGGTCCGACGGTGCGGAGACCGCCCTGGTCCGGATCGACGAGCCGGTGCTGCGCGTGCCGCAGCTGGCCATCCACCTCTCGGAGAACCGCAAGGGCGTGGAGCTCGACCCGCAGCGGCACGTCAACGCCGTCCGCGGGGTGGGCGCGAAGGCACCCTTCACGGACTACGTCGCCGCGGCGGCGGGCGTGGACCCGGCGCTGGTCCTCGGCTGGGAGCTGATGACGCACGACCTCGCGCCGAGCCGCGTGGTGGGCGCGGACGGCGACCTGCTCTCCGCGCCGCGGCTGGACAACCAGGGCACGTGCTACGCCGGGACCGAGGCGCTGGTCGCGGCGCCCGCCGTCGACGGGGTCACCCCCGTGCTCGCGCTGTTCGACCACGAGGAGGTGGGCTCGGGCTCGGACCGCGGCGCCGCCTCCGACCTGCTGCTGACGGTGCTGGAGCGCATCGTGCTCGCCGCGGGCGGCGATCGCGAGGACTTCCTGCGCGTGATGAGCCGATCCGTCTGCGCCTCGGGCGATATGGCGCACGCGACGCACCCGAACTACCCCGATCGGCACGAGCCGGCGCACCGCATCGCGGTGAACGGCGGACCGGTGCTGAAGGTCAATCAGAACCTGCGGTACGCCTCGGATGCCGTGGGCGAGGCGGTGTTCGGGATCGCCGCCGAGCAGGCGGGCGTGCCGTGGCAGCGGTACGTGCACCGCGCGGACCTGCCGTGCGGTTCGACGATCGGCCCGATCACCGCGGCCCGCACGGGCCTGACCACCGTGGACGTGGGGGCCCCGCAGCTCGCGATGCACAGCGCCCGCGAGCTGATGGGCTCCGCCGACGTGGGCTACTACGCGGCGGCGCTCGCGGCCTTCTTCGCCCCGGCCTGAGCCGGCGGACGGACGAAGTTCGCGGGCCACCAGAACCAGCGGCCCGCGAGCCGGGCGACGGCGGGCATGATGAGGGCCCGGACGACGAGGGTGTCGATCACGAGCCCGACGCCGACCGTCGTGCCGATCTGGGCGACGTTGTGCGCGTAGCTGCCCAGCATCGCGAACATGGTGACGCCGAAGGTCAGGCCCGCCTGCGTGACGACGCTTCCCGTTCCCACCATGGAGCGGACGAGCCCCACCCCTGGGCCGGCCCCGAACTCCTCGCGGAGCCGACTGACGAACAGCATGTTGTAGTCGGCCCCGACCGCGACGAGGAAGGTGAAGGCGATCGGGGCGACCGACCAGTGCAGGGGATTGCCGATGAGGTCCTGCCAGATGAACACGGCGACGCCCATGGCGGCGAGGTACGACAGCCCGACCGTGCCGATCACGGCGAGTGCGGCCACCAGGCTGCGGAGCAGCACGAGCACCACGCAGAAGACGAACGCGAACGCGGCGACGATGATCGCGATGAAGTCCTCGTGCGCGAAGGACTCGATGTTCAGGAGGGTGCCGCCGGGGCCGCCGATGCTGACGGTGGATCCCGCGAGCGAGGTGTCCTTGACGGCGGTGAGCGCGGTGGGGATCACGCGCGCGCTGACGTCCATCGCATCCCGGCTGAATCCCTCCCGCTGCGGGGTGACCACCATGCGGGTCACCTTGCCGTCCGCGGAGAAGAAGTACGGCATTCCGCTCCGGAACAGGGGGCTCTGCAGGGCCTGGCTCGGAATGAAGAAGGAACTCTGCGGATTTCCGGCGGCGTAGGCGCTGCTCACCTCGTTGACGAAGTCGGTGATCTCGCCGGACTGGGGGATCAGCGCGGACAGGGTGGTGCGCAGGGGCGCGATCAGGTTGCGTGCCTGCGTGATCGACGCGCGGAGCACGGGGATCTGGCGGGCGGCGTCGGGAAGGGTCTCGCTGAGGGTGCGGGTGCCCCGGGCGAGGGTGCGCACGGAGCTCTGCAGTTGCGGGAGACCGTCGAGCACGGACAACCCGGTGAGTGCGGTCTTGCACGGGGCGATCGTCGCGCACTGCGGGATGGCGCCGATCAGGCCCCGGGCCGGGGCGATCGCCGTGCTGAGCTCCTCGACCTTCTTCAGGGTCGCGTCGCTCGTCGTGGCCAGGTTCGTGGTCGCGGTGGCGAGCGCCGCGGTGCCGGCACTGCCCCGCGTCAGGGTGGTCTCGAATCCGGTGACGGCGGTGTCGAGGCGGTCGAGCGCGGTGGTGATGGTGTCCAGGTCGCCCAGCCGATCGGTGAGCAGGGACGTCATCTGCGTGAACCGGTTGGTGATGTACGCGGCCTGGCTGGTGAGGGACCCCTGGTTCAGGGGTTGTCCCAGGGGGCGGGTGATGCCCTGGACCGCGCTGATCCCGTCGATGGCGGCGATCGCGTTGGTGAGCTTGGCCAGCGCGACGAGGTCCCCGGGGTTGCGCATGTCGTGATCGGCCTCGATGATCAGCACGCTGGGCGACATGATGTTCGGTGGGAGGTGCCGGTCGGCCGCCGCGAATCCGATGTTGGCGGGCGAATCCGCGGGCTGGGCTCTGCGCTCGTTGTAGCTGGGTGCGTAGAAGGCCAGCGGGACGATCATCACCGCGATGACGGCGAGCGCGGCCGCGAGCACCGGGCCGGGCCACCGCGCGACGGTGGCGCCGATCCGGTGCCAGCGCCGCTGCGACGCGCTCGCCCGGGGTTCGACGAAGCCGAGCCGGGTGGTGATCGCGAGGATGGCCGGCCCCAGCGTCAGCGACGCCGCCAGCGTCACCAGGATCGCGATGGTGCAGGGCAGGCCGGAGGTGCTGAACATGGCGAGCCGGGTCGCCGCGAGGCAGGCCATGGCGCCGGCGACCGTGAGCGCCGAGGCGATCACGATGTGCTGCACCCCCGCGAGCGCGGCGTAGTAGGCGTCCTCGGGGCTCAGTCCCTTGCGGCGCGACTCCTGATACCGGCCGACGAGGAAGATGCCGTAGTTGGATCCCGCGCCGAGGACGACCACGGCGGAGAGGGAGGCGGCGAAGATCGAGATGCCGATGACGCCGTGGCCGGCGAGGAAGGAGATCGTCGCTCGGGCGACCGCGAGCGCGAGCCCGACCCCGAGCAGCGGCACGAGCGCCGCCATGAGCGACCGGTACATCAGGATCAGCGCCAGCGACACCAGGACGGTGCAAAGGGCGATCAGGAGGAAGATCGAGTCGTTGATCGCGACCAGCTCGTCGTTGACGACGGCGGACGGGCCGGTCAGGTGCACGCTGATGCCGGGTGGGGGCGGGTTGGCGGCGAGGAGTTCCCGCGCCGTCCGGGTGGACTCCATCGCCAGCGCGGTCCCCATGTTGCCCTTGAGGTTCACCAGGACGTAGGCCACCTTGCCGTCCCGGCTCTGCGCGGCGGGCGCGAGTTCGGGGTTGGACCACAGGTCCATCGTGGATCCGACGTGCGTGGTGTCGGCGGCGAGCTTGGTCATCAGCTCGTTGTAGTAGGCGCGGGCATCGCTCCCGAGCGGCTCGTCGCCCTCGAGGAGCACGTAGACGAAGTTGTTGCTCCCGCCCCCGCCGAAGTAGTCGCCCATCTTCACCAGGGCCTGGACCGACGAGGCCTCGTCGGGCAGGAACGACCGCGCCTGCTCGGTGACCGTGGTCTCGAGCTGCGGAACGGCCAGGTTCATCGCGCCCGCGACGAGGAGCCAGAGCCCGACGACGGGGATCGAGCACGCGTACAGCAGGCGCGCGACGCGAGGGCGTTTCCCCCGCGAGTTCCGCAGGGCGTTGCGGCGCACGGGGTGCCGGATCTCGTCGACGAGTCCCCGGACCAGGTCGGAGAGGCGTTCGCGGGCGGTGGTCGCTGAATGCTTCATGGTTCCGGCCTCCCCTACGCCACGGGCACGGCGCAGTTGACGGCCGTGTTCCCGTTCCGCCCGGTGCCGCGCTCGGCCGACTGCCGGGTTCCGTTGACGGTGACGGTGCAGGACAACGAGTTCGAACCCGACGTCTGCGCCAGCACTCCGACGGAGGTGACGAACTGCTGCGACATGACGACCTTCCGCCACGGCAGCGTGACCACCGCGTCCCGGGCGCGGCCGTCGGCCCCGAGATAGGAGACGCGGGCGGAGGCGCCTTCGCTGCCGATGACGGCGTACTCGATCGACTTCGGGCGGGGAACGCCGATCTCGGGTGCGGGCGGCGAGTAACCGATCGCGCGGTCGGGGATATCGCTGAGCCGCAGCCGCCCGACGTACACCGCGGACGCGGCCATGACCACGACGACGACGAGCACGATCCACCCCCACTCGCGCATCCAGCGCGATGCGGCCGTCGTGCGGCTGCGTCCGGCCATTCGTCCCACCTCCGACTCGTTCCCCGCGGGTGCGGGGCCCGGTTCCCGCATCGCGGGCGCTGCCGCAGCCGGATGAAGTAAACCGATCGGTATCAGAGGCTAGGGGATGATAGGAATAGAGGCAAATGCTATCAGTTCGGCCTGGGCATCAGGGGTGCCGGGCGGCCGGGAGCGGGCCGGCGGGCGGCGGCCCGGGCCCCGCCGGGGGTGCGGCCTCAGGCCCCGCCGAGGGCGCGGGCGATCTGCTGCGCGCGCTCCTTCGTCATCTCGGCGCCGGAGATCGCGAGGCTGCCGCCGCGGATCGGTTCGTTCACTCTGGTGAAGGTGACGACGCGGCCGTTGCTGACGAAGGCGAGCGACTTGCCGACGCTGCGGCTCGTCACGTCGCGCAGCGGGCCGACCGACGCGGCATCGAACTGGACCGCCGCGGCCCACCGGCCGCGCTCGGAGTCGAACATGGAGCGGGCGCTGATCGCGGTGCCCGTGAACCGGGTCGGGCTCAGTTGGAAGATCGCGCTTCCGTCCAGGTCGCAGGCCCGGATCGGGGCGGCCGGGCTGGTGCGGGAGTTGTCCGGGCAGGGGCCGGAGTTGGGGGAGGCGCCCGTGATCTCCCGGAGCCCCACGAAGGTGGGGGCGGCGTTGGCGGGGATCACGGCGAGGGTGGAGATCGCGGTCGCCGCCACGGCGCCGACGGCGATTCGAGTCATCAAAGTATTCATAATCACGAAGCTTAGATTCCCTTTGCCATTGTGACAACCCCTGGGGTTCGGGGGAGTTCAGGCGCGGAAGTCCAGCAGCACCTTGCCGGAGAGGGCGGAGTCGCGCGCGATCTCGAAGGCGGCGAGCGCATCGGTGGCGGGGAGGACGTGCGTGACCACGTCGGGAACGCGCAGGGAGCCGTCGGCCAGCGCCGCGATCACGTCGTCGATCTCGTCGTTGAAGCGCAGCGAGCCGCGCAGGTCCAGCTCCCGGGTGATGGCCTTCGCCGCGGGGAAGTCGATATCGCCCGCCCGCTGCAACCCGAGCATCACGACGGTGCCGCCGCGCACCGTCGCATCGACCGCGGCGTGCAGCCCGGGCACCGTGCCCGAGGATTCGAGCACCACGTCGGCGTGCAGTCCGGCGATCGCTTCGGCGTCCCGGGCGTCGAGAACCCTTGTGGCGCCGACCCGGACGGCCCGCTCGCGGGGGCCGTCGGCGATATCGGTCGCCACCACCTCGGCCGCGCCGCGCTGCAGGGCGACGGCCACGGCGAGCAGGCCGATCGGCCCGGAGCCGATGACGGCCACCCGCTTGCCGGCGACGTCCCCGGCCCGCGCGATGCCGTGCCAGGCGACGGCCGCGGGCTCGATCAGCGCGGCGTCGTTCGGGGCGATCCCGTCCGGCAGCGCCCGCAGCATCGCGGTCGGCAGCGCGACGCGGCGGGCGAACGCGCCGTCGTGGTGGGGGAGGTGCGCCGCGGAACCGAGGTAGGTGGCGGCGGGCGCGAGGTTGGGGCGGTCCGCGGGGTACGGCACACCCTCGACCCCGTGCGGCGTGCCCGGGTGCACGGCGACGGGGGTGCCGGCCGCGGGGCCCGAGCCGTCGGCCGCCGCGCGCTCGACGGTGCCGACCACCTCGTGTCCGAGCACCATGGGCGCGCGCAGGACGGACGCCCCGGCGGCGCCGCTGCGCCAGTAGTGCAGGTCCGAACCGCAGATCCCGCCGAGATGGACGGCGAGCACCGCCTCGTTCGCGGCGGGCTCCGGCTCGGGTAGCGGCTCCACCCGCAGATCACCGGCCGCGTGGGCGACGATGCCCAGATTCTCCTTCATGCCAGTACCTCTCAGACGACCGCGGTCATGCCGCCGTCGACGTACAGGATCTGCCCGTTGACGAAGGCGGAGGCGTCGGAGGCGAGGAAGACCAGGGGGCCCACCAGGTCCGCGACGTCGCCCCAGCGGGCCGCGGGCGTGCGCCCGGCGACCCACGCCGAGAACTCGGCGTCGTCGACCAGGGCGCGGGTGAGTTCGGTGGCGAAGTAGCCCGGGGCGATCGCGTTGGCGGTGATGCCGTGCGGCGCGAGCTCCGCGCACAGCCCCTTGGTCAGCATGACGATGCCGCCCTTGGTGGCCGCGTACGGCGTGATGTTCGGCCGCGCCAGCTGGGACTGCACCGAGCCCACGTTGACGATCCGGCCGCTGCCCCGCGCGATCATCCCCGCCGCGACCCGCTGCGCGAGGAGGAAGGCGCTGGTGAGATTGGTCGCGACGAGGGCGTTCCAGTCCGTCACCGGGAACTCGGTGAGCGGGTGCCGGATCTGCATGCCCGCGTTGTTGACGAGGATGTCCGGCGTGCCGTGCGCGGCCTCGATCGCCCCGATGGCGGCGTCGACGGCGGCCGCATCGGTCACGTCGAAGGCGCTGGCGTGCACCGGATTACCGGTGTCGATCTCGGCGGCGGCGCGGCGCGCCCCCGCGAGCTCGCGGCCGTGCACGATCACCGTGGCGCCCGCGGCCGAGAGGCCCTCCGCGAGCCGGCGCCCGATGCCGCGGGTGCTGCCGGTGACGAGCGCGACGCGGCCGGAGAGGTCGAAGGCGGAGATGTCGCTGGGCATGGGGTGCCTTTCAGGGGGTCACGGTCGGCGCGGCGCCCGGGGCGGGTGACTGCTGCGCGGCGGGCGGGAGGGGAGCTGCGGGGAAGTCGAGCGTGCTCAGCGCGGCCGTCCCGGGGAGCGCGTAGCCCCCGCCCGCCTCCGCGTCCGAGACCTTCACCGCATCGTCGGTCCGCGTGAGGTCGCGGCCCACGGTCTCGGGGACCAGGAAGGTGCTCGCCGCGGTGACGGCGCACAGGGCCGCCATGTACAGCCCCAGCATCAGCCAGTTCCCGTCGGTCACCTTGATCAGGTACGCGCCGAGCACGCCCGCCACGCCGCCGGCGAGCACGGCCGAGAGCTCGCGCGCCATGGCGACGCCCAGGTAGCGGTGCCGCGCGCCGAACATCTCGGGGAGCATGGCGCACTGCGGTCCGAGCATCGTGTTCACGCCCAGGCCGATGCCGATCGCGATGACGGCCACCGCGATCGCGTGGTTGTGCAGGGTGAGGGCCCACCACGCGGGCAGCGCGTACACGAGGAGGAACAGGGCGCCCGCCCGGTAGACGATGCGCCGGCCGTACCTGTCGGAGAGGTGTCCGGTGAACGGGACGGAGAACACGCCGATGAGCGAGCCGAGGGTGACGCCCCAGGTGAGCAGGCCCTTGTCGGCGCCCGATCCGGTGACGGTGACGAAGAACGACAGCGCCAGCGCCTGGAACATGTACGAGCCGCCGTTCTCCGCCATCCGCAGACCGATGCCGGTGAGGACACCGGGGAAGCCGTGCTTGAACAGCTCCCGAACGGGCTTGTCGGCCACCTGATCCCGCTTCTCCAGCTCGACGAAGGTGGGCGTCTCCTGCAGCTTCATCCGGATGGCGACGGCGAGCAGTATGAGCAGGAAGGAGGAGAGGAAGGGCACCCGCCAGCCCCAGCTGAGCATGGCCTCCTCCGGCAGCGTGCTGATGAGCGTGAACACCAGCGCGGCGAGCAGCGTGCCCGCCTGGATGCCGATGAACGGCAGGGCCGAGAAGAAGCCCCTGCGCTTGACGGGCGCGTACTCGGCCATCAGCACCGTCGACCCCGCCTGTTCGGCGCCGGCGCCGAAGCCCTGGAGCAGGCGCAGGGCCACGAGCAGGACCGGCGCCCAGAGGCCGATCGAGTCGTAGGTGGGCAGCAGTCCGATCAGCGTGGAGGCGCCGCCCATCAGCATGATCGTGATGACCAGGACCGCCTTGCGGCCCAGCCTGTCGCCCAGGCGGCCGAAGAACAGTCCGCCGAAGGGCCGCGCGGCGAAGCCGACGCCGAAGGTGGCGAAGGCGGCCACGGTGGCCATCGCCGGATCGCCCTGCGGGAAGAACAGCACGTTGAAGATCAGTGCCGTGGACAGGCCGTAGAGCGCGAAGTCGAAGTACTCGAGGGCGCTGCCGATGCTGGACGCGAGCGTCGCGCGGGTGAGGTTGGCGGCGTACTCCGGGTCCTGCTCGGGCGAGGTGGTGGTCGACAACTGCGTCTCCTTCGAACCGTCGGGCCGTGACCGGCGTCACATCCACCTCTCCAAGCTAACACTAGAGCGAACGCCGTTCAACAGGTTGAACGAAATCGCCGTCAGGTCGCCGACCAGAACGCGCGCATCGACGTGATGAGGCCGGCGTCGTCGAACGTCATCACGTCGATCGGCTCCATCACGATCGAGGTCCCGTCCGGCAGCGTCGTGGTGACCCGGAAGTGGAACGCGGCCTCGGCGCCCACCGCGCGGACGACGATCGGCTCGGCCGCGACCTCGAGGCCGTCGAGGCTCCGGTAGAACTCCTCGATCGCCGCGCGGCCCGTCCGGGCCGCGGAGCCGACGGGGTCCTCGAGGCGCGCCTCGGCGGCGTAGAGCGCGGCGATCTCCTGCGAGGTGCCCGCCGACACGGCCGCCAGATAGCGGTGCACGAGGGCGGTGGTGTCGGGCGTGTGCGGCATGGGTTGCTCCCTGATTCTCTGCGGTGCGGCGGATTCGCCGCGGGGTCGGGTGCGACGTCCGCGGCCTCCGAATGGTCGGCGACGGCCCGGCCGCGCGCCCCCGCCGCTGCCGCTGGATGGGACGCGCGCGGTGCCGCTTCCACTGAATGGGAAGCCGGCCGACCACGCCGCCGCCGACCGCCTAGTGTTCGATCCGTCCGCGCCACTGTGACCCAGTTCACGGTCTCGGAGACGAGGCCGCGGTGGCCCACAGCGGCTCTCGCGCAACAGTTGTCACTCAGTTCGACCCCACGGAAGGCCCAAGATGACCAACCCCGTCGATACCGTCGCCGAGGCCGTCGCCGCCTCGGGCGCGAAGACCTTCGCGGCGCGCAGGATCGCGACCGGATTCTCCTGGCCGGAATGTCCCCGCTGGCACGACGGGACCTTCTGGTTCTCGGACATGTACACCGGCACGATCAAGACGCTCGACGGTGACGGTGTCGCGACCGTGGTGGTCGACGCCACCGGTCGCTCCGCGAACACCGACGTGCCGATCGTGCTGGGCGGGTTCGGGTGGCTGCCCGACGGCCGCCTGATCGTCAACTCGATGCACGAGCAGAAGGTGCTCGTCCACGGCGGCGGCGGCCCCGACGACCTCAGCGAGTACGCCGACGTCGGCCGCTACGCGATCAAGGCGATCAACGACATGGTGGTCGACGCCGACGGCCGTGCCTACATCACGCAGCTCGGCTTCGACATCTTCCAGGGCGAGGAGCCCATCGCCTCGCCGCTGATCGTGGTCGATCCCGACGGGACCGTCTCGACCCCGTCGGACGTTCGAGACCTGAACTGCGCCAACGGCATCGTGATCAGCGCGGACGGCACCAGGGTGTACACCGCCGAGGTGACGGCGCAGAAGATCACCGTGATCGACCGCGCCGCCGACGGAACGCTCTCGAACGCGAGGGATTTCGCCACCTGTCCGTTCATGCCGGACGGCATCGGGCTCGACGAGGAGGGCGGCGTCTGGGCGGCCATGCCCGGCGGCGGGTACGTCGCCCGGTTCACCGACGCCGGCCTGACGGATGCGGTGCCGATGCCGCTCGAGGGCGGCATCGCCTCGGCGTGCCTGCTCGGCGGTCCCGACCGCAGCACTCTCTACATGACGGTGGGCTACGAGGTCTTCGACTTCGCCAAGTCCGCCCGCGAGGCCCTCGGCGGCATCTGGACCGCGGACGTCGGCCGTAGCGGCGGGAGCACCCGCCCGTGACCGGCGGGCCCGCCTCAGCATCCCCTCTCCCGACCCAGTCAAGGACGGCATCATGACAGAGCAACTCGACTTCACCGATCGCGTCGTGATCGTGACCGGCGCCGGCCGCGGGATCGGCCGCGCCCACGCGCTCCTCCTGGCGTCGCGCGGCGCCTCCGTGGTGGTCGGCGACCGCGGCTCCACCACGGACGGCTCCGGTGTGGAGTCCGGCGACCCGGCAGCCGAGGTGGCCGCCGAGATCGAGAAGGCCGGCGGCCGGGCCGTCGCGGTGAACGCCGACATCACCACCGACAGCGGCGCGCAGGCGCTCGTCGACGCCGCGCTCGCGAACTTCGGGCACCTCGACGCGGTGATCAACAACGCCGGGATCGTGCGGACCGCGCCGTTCCGCGAGGTGCCCGACGAGGAGTACCAGCGCCACCTCGACGTGCACTTCCTCGGGCCGATGCGGGTGCTGCGAGCGGCGTGGCCGCATCTCCTCGAGTCGCCCGCCCCGCGAGTGGTCAACACGATTTCGCAAGCGATGCTGGGCAATCCGGGGATGGCGCACTACGGCGGGTCGAAGGGGGCGCTGTTCGGGCTCACCCGCAACCTCGCCCTGGAGGGCCTCGAGGCGGGCGTGAAGGTGAACGCCATCGCGCCCGGCGCGGGCACCCGGATGGCCGAGGCGGCCGCCGACACCCTCTCGCCCGAGATCATGGAGTACATGCGCACCCAGCTGCTGCCCGAGCACGTGGCACCCGTCGCCGCGTTCCTGGTGCACCAGTCCTGCGAGACCACGGGCGAGGTGTTCAACGTGGCGGGCGGGATCGTGAACCGCCTGGCCCTGGTCAACACCGTCGGGATCCACGACCCGTCCCTGACGATCGAGACCGTGGCCGAGCAGTGGGACCGGATCACCACCGTCACGCCCGAGGCGATCCCGCAGGTGATCGCGCCCGCCCAGATGCCGGCCGGCTGACCGCCGCACCCACGACAGACGGAGTAGCACGATGACCACGACTGAACGCGTCCCCGCCGAGGGAACCGAGTACCCCTTCGCGGCCGTTCCGGCGAACGAGGCCGCGGCGCGGTACCGGGCGATCGCGGCCGATCGCCCGATGACCAGGATGACGATGCCCTACGGAGGGGACGTCTGGGTGATCCACCGCAACGCGGCCGCGCGGGAGATGCTCGGCGACGGGCGGTTCGTCCGCGAGCCGTTCCGCACCGGCGAGCGCGTGGTCCCCTACTTCGTCGAGTTCCCCGACTTCCTCAAGGCGACCCTCCAGTTCGAGGACCCGCCGCATCACACCAAGCTGCGCAAGCTGGTGCAGCGCTCCATCTCACCGAAGCGGGTGAAGGCGATGCGCGATTCGGCGGTCCGGTACGCGAACGTGCTGATCGACGAGATGATCGCGACCAAGGGCGAGAGCCCGGTCAACCTGGTATCGGAATACGCCGTCGCGCTGCCGATCCAGATGATCTGCGACCTGCTCGGCGTGCCCACCGAGGACCGGGACAAGTTCCAGCGGTGGAGCTCGGCGACCCTCTCGACCTCCGCGATGACCGAGGAGGAGGTCGTGTCCAACATGACCGAACTGTTCGGCTACATCTTCGCGCTGATCGAGAGGCGCCGGCAGGACCCGCGCGAGGATCTGATCAGCGACCTGGCGAACGCCCGGGACAAGGACGACACGCTCACCGACGGGGAGATCCTCCCGATCGCCATGCTCCTCGTGATCGCGGGGTTCGACAACACCGCGAATTTCATCTGCTCGGGCGTGCTGTCGCTGCTGCGCAACCCCGATCAGCTGACGATCTTCCTCGAGGACCCGGACGGGGTGGCGCCCACCGCTGTGGAGGAGGTGTTGCGGCACGGGCGATTCGCGATCGGTGACGCGGTGGCCGGCGGCGGCGGTCTGGTGCCGTTCGTCGCGACGGAGGACGTGGACCTCGACGGTCAGACGATCGCCGCGGGGGAGGCCGTGCTCGTGGATCCGGCGGCGGTCAACCACGACGGGGTCGCGATCGAGCGCGGCGAGGACTTCGACGTGCTGCGCCGCAACAATCCCCACCTCACGCTCAGCTACGGCCTGCACCACTGCCTCGGAGCGCCGCTGGCCCGCATGGAGATGCAGGTGGGCCTGGCGGAGCTGTTCAAGCGGCTGCCCGATCTGCAGCTCGCGGGGGAGGTGGTGGTCGACACCACCAACCTCACCCTGCCGCTCGTCGACGTCCCCGTCACCTGGTAGGGGAGAGGAACTGCCATGCCCAAGGTGTTCTACACCGGGCCCGACGGGGCCGAGAGCGTCATCGACGGCACCGTCGGGGACTCGGTGATGGCGACGGCGGTCCGCCAGGGCGTCACCGGGATCGTCGGGCAGTGCGGCGGGACCCTGTCCTGCGCCACGTGCCACGTGTACCTCGAGCCGGACGAGATGGGCCACTTCCCCCCGCCGAGCGACGACGAGGACGACATGCTCGACTGCACCGCCTCCGACCGGGAGGCGAACTCGCGCCTGTCCTGTCAGCTCGTCCTGGCCGACGGGGTCGACGTGCACGTGCGCATCCCCGACGAGCAGGTCTGACGTGCCGCTCGCGCACGCGGAGTCCGGACGGGCGCCGCACGGCGTCGTGGTGGTCGGGGCCTCGCACGCGGCGGTCCACCTCGGGGACCGCCTGCGGGCCATCGGGTACGAGGGGCGGATCACGCTGGTCTCCGCGGAGCCGCACCTGCCCTACCAGCGGCCGCCGCTGTCGAAGACGGTGCTCAAGGGCGAGGCGTCCCCGGACTCGGTACTCCTGCGCGCCCCGGAGTACTACGCCGACAAGCGGATCGAGCTCCGCACCGGGACCACGGTCACGGACACCACCCGCACCGCCGACGGCTACACGCTCACCCTGCGGAGCGATCAGCGCACCGAGACGCTCCGGTGCGAGCGGCTGGTGCTCGCCACCGGGGCGCGGGCCCGCACGCTCGATCTGCCGGGGGCGGAGCATCCCGATGTGCTCGTGCTGCGCGCCATGGACGACGCCCACCGCTTGCTCGCCCGGCTCTCCGCGGGACCGATCGTGGTGATCGGCGGCGGTTTCATCGGGCTGGAGGTCGCCGCCACGGCGCGCGCGCTGGGCGCCGACGTCACGGTCATCGAGGCCGGCGAGCGGCTCCTCGCGCGCGCCGTCGGGCCGTCGACCGCGGAGGCACTGCTCACCGCCCATCGCTCCGCGGCGATCCGCCTCGAACTGGGATCGGCCCCTACGGACATCGTCCTCGACGGCCCGCGCATCGCCGGGGTCCGCACCGGGGACGGCAGGATCATCGAGGCGGCAACGGTTCTCGTCGGGGTGGGCGCGACGCCGCGCACCGAACTGGCCGAACGGCTCCGGCTCGACGTGGACGGCGGCGTCGTGGTCGACGACCGCTGCCTGGCGTCCGACGGGCACACGCTCGCCATCGGCGACTGCACCGTCCGCACGGCCGGGAACGGCGCCCGGTTCCGGCTGGAGTCGGTCGACAACGCCGTCCAGCAGGCGGAGGCCGCCGCGAGCGTGATCGCGGGCGCGGCGACCCCGCAGTCCGGGCCGCCGTGGTTCTGGTCGGACCAGGGGGAACAGAAGCTGCAGATCGTGGGGCTCATCGGGGGCCACACGTCCGTACTCGTGCGGGCCGATCCCGAACGGCCGCGCCGCCGCGTGGCCCTGTACTTCGCCGGCGATGCGCTGGTGGCCGCCGAATGCCTCAACGCGCCGGCCGATTTCGTCGCGGTCCGTTCCGCGCTCGCCCGCGGCCACCGCCCGTCCCGGGAGTCCCTCTCGGACACCGCGGTTCCCCTGAAGAAGTCGCTCGCCCCCGATCGGTCCCGGGGCGCCACGACGCGGTGAACCGCGGGGCTCGGCCGCCCGGCCTCAGGCGGCCGGGCCGGGCGGCGCCGCGAACCGTGCCGCCACCAGCGCGCCGACCTCGGCGATCGCGAGGCGCGCCCGCGCGACGGAGGCGGCCTGCATCGCGAAGCCGTGGCCGACACCCGGGTAGCGCAGCTGGGCCACCTGCACCCCGGCGGCGCGGAGGCGATCGCCGTAGCTCTCGACGCTGTCGCGGATCGGGTCCCCTTGCCCCACCGCGATGATCGCGGGCGGCAGCCCGGTGAGATCCTTCGCGATCGCCGGCGTGCCGTACTCGTCGTCGAGCGCCGGATCCTCGCCGAGGTACATGTTCTTCATCCAGTCGACGTCCTCGGCGGTGAGGAACACACTGTTCCCGAAGCGGCGCATCGATTCCGAATCGTCCCGGCGCGCCACACCGGGGTAGAACATCACCTGCTGCGCCACGGGTGGGCCGCCGGTGTTGCGGGACCGCAGCGCGGTCGACGCCGCGAGGCCGCCTCCGGCGCTGTCCCCGCCCACCCCGAGCCGGAGCGGGTCGATGCCGAGCTCCGCTCCCCGGGCGTGCACCCACTCGAACGCCGCGTAGGCGTCCTGGTTGCCGGCCGGGTACCGGTGTTCGGGGGCGAGGCGGTAGCCGACGTTGACGATCACGGCACCGGTGGCCTCGGCCATGTCCCGCGCGAGCCGGTCGAACGATTCGAGCGAACCCATGATCATGCCGCCGCCGTGGTACCAGACGAGCGCCGGGGCACCGCGATCCGGCGCGGCGCGGGGGCGGTATAGGCGCAGCGGGACGGGGCCGTTCGGCCCCTCCGCGACGGCGTCCGTGACCGCGGCCATGGCGGGACCGGGCGGTCGTCGGATCGCCTCGAGCATCGCGCGACTGGCCTCGACGCCGCGCTGCCACGACGCGGGAGCGCCGGCCGCGATCATCCGCTCGACGATCACCGCGACGTCCGGGTCCCAGATCTGTTCGCGCTCGGGCGCGGGCTTCTCCGTCATCTCGTTCCTCACCTCGTCGGGATCAGTCGCCGCGCGCCGGCGGCCGGGTGGTGGCGCCCGCCGCGGTCGCGCCGAGCATCACGCCGGTGCTCGCCTCGCCGCCCGCACGGTGCGCGTCCATCAGCGCGATCAGGCGGTGGTTGTCGCCGGCGGCGAGGGCGTCGACCATCTCGTCGTGCTCGGCGCACACCGTCTCGCGTGCGGCCGTGTCGTACAGGTAGGCGGCGTGATACGGCATGGCGAGGTTCCACAGTCGCCTGAGCTCCGCGACCACCAGGTGCAGCGCGGACCTCTCGAAGACCGCGAAGTGGAAGTCGTGGTTGCGCAGGCGCATGCCGAGGACGTCGCCGTGGTGCGCGGCGTCCTCGACCAGGTCGCGGAGCCGGGCGATCTCGGCCAGCGCCTCGTCGTCGAAGCGGGGGAGCACCGCGAGCACCTCCCGCTCGAGGGCGGCGCGCATGAGGTAGATCTGGTCGAACTCGGATCGGTCCAGCCTCGCCACGGTGTAGCCGGCGTTGTGCTGGTGCCGGACCATGCCCCCGGCGGTGAGCCGGTCGAGCGCCTCACGCACCGGGAGCCGGCTGACGCCCAGGCGTTCGGCCATCCACTCCTGCCTGATCGGTTGCCCCGGAAGGAGTTCCCCGGTGACGATCATGCGCTCGAGCTCGGAGACGACGCGGCCGGCGGCCCGGGACATCGACGGCGCGCCCCGCCCGCCGTCCGGCCGCCGGGCCGTGGATCCCGCGCGCCGCGCGGTCATCGGTCGCCGAACACGCCCGCGGCGCGCAGCCGCGCCAGGTGTTCGGGGTCGTAGCCCATGGCCTCGAGCACCTCCCGGGTGTGCGTCCCGCGGGCGACGGCCGGCTTCGGCGTGCGGTGCGCCGAGCCGCTCAGCGAGATCGGTACCCCGAGGCCGCGGTAGTCCTCCGTCTCGAGGAACAGGCCGCGGTGGCGGACCTGCGCCGAGGTGAGCGCCTCGTCGATCGTGTTCACCGAACTCGCGGGCACCCCGACTGCCTCGAGCCGAGCGGCGAGCTCGTCGCGCCCGTACTCGGCGATGCGTTCGCCCAGCGCCGCCGCGAGCACCTCGCGATGGACGTAGCGGTCCTTGTTCGAGGCGAACCGGGGGTCGTCGGCGAGCTCCGGGAGGCCGAGGGTCTCGACCAGCGACCGGAACTGGCGGTCGTTGGCCGCGCTGACGAAGAAGTGGCCGTCGCGGGCGGCGAACACCTGGTACGGCGTGACCGTCGGGTGGAAGTCGCCGGTGCGCTGGGGAACCCGGCCGCCGGCCGTCCAGTTCGCCGCGTGCGGGTGCAGCATCGAGACCACGGAGTCGAGCAGCGTCATGTCGACGAGCTGTCCGCGCCCGCTGCGGGTCCGGTCGTAGAGGGCGAGCAGGATCCCGCTGACCGCCATGTTCGCCGCAACGATGTCGACGATGGGGACGCCCACGCGCAGCGGATTGCCGTCGGGGTAGCCGTTGATGCTCATCAGGCCGCCGAAGGACTGGAGCACCGCGTCGTACCCCGGGAGGCCGCCCATCGGGCCGTCCACGCCGAAACCGGTGATGCGGCAGTACACCAGATCGGGGTGCCGTTCGGCCAGGACGGTCTCGAAGTCGAATCCCCAGCGGGCCATGGTGCCCGCTTTGAAGTTCTCGATCACCACGTCGGCACCGGCGATCAGGGAGCCGAGGATCGCGCGGCCCTCGTCCGTGCGCAGGTCCAGGCAGATGTTCTCCTTGCTGTGGTTGAGGCCGTCGTAGTAGGCGCTGCTGGAGCCGTCGCCGACGAACGGGGGACCCCAGCCGCGGGTCTCGTCGCCCGCCGGGGCCTCGACCTTGATCACCTCCGCGCCGTGATCGGCGAGTGTCTGCGCGCAGAACGGCCCCGCGAGTACCCGGCTGAGGTCCAGGACCCTGATCCCGCTCAACACCCCGTTGTCGGCGGCGTTGTCGGCCGCGCGCCACGCGGCCCTC
This sequence comes from Tsukamurella paurometabola, assembly GCA_040391845.1. Lineage (GTDB taxonomy): Bacteria > Actinomycetota > Actinomycetes > Mycobacteriales > Mycobacteriaceae > Tsukamurella > Tsukamurella paurometabola_B. Next base: position 27,252 of record JBEBXD010000013.1, read on the forward strand.
GGGGTCAGGCGGGAGCCGGCGTGCGATTCGCCGGAGAGGGTGGTGCTCATCGCGAGGTCCGTTCTGTCGGTGTGTCTTCGGCGTCCGGTGCGTGCGGTGTCCGCGCCGTCTCCGTGATCAGGTCCCACGGGTCGAGGTCCTCATCGATGAGGAGGGAGCCGATCTCGTGGGCCCACTCGCCCTCGGTGCCGTACCGGTCGCGCCACGTCCACAGCGCGGTGCTCCATCGCGCCAGGGGGTGCTCGGAGGTGAAGCCGATCGCGCCGTGGATCTGATGGCCCGTCGCCGCGACGGAGTGACTGTGCAGCGATGCGACGACCTTCGCCGCCGCGGCCGCGTTCCGGGCGAGGCGGGGATCGCCCGAGGAGATCGCCACCGCCCGGCGGGCCGAGATCTCCATGAGGGCGGTCGATGCGGCGAGCGCGGCCAGTTGCTGCGCCACGGCCTGGAACTCGGCGAGGGGGCGCCCGAACTGGACCCGCTCCGATGCGTACCGCACCGTCCGGTCCCGGATCGCCCCCGCGGCGGCGGCCATGGCGGCGGCGTGGACGAGGGCGCCGCGCTGCCGGAGGCCGGCCGGTGTCACGGGGCACTCGGAGCAGGCGGTCACGGCCGCGGATTCGAGCACGACGGTGCCGACCGATGCGCCGACGAGGTCGCGCCCCTCGGCGACCGAGACTCCTTCCTGCGCGAGGGGGACCGTCGCGGCGAGTGCGTCGCCGGCCCCGTCGGCGGAGGGGACCAGCACGACGAGCAGCGCCGCGTCGGCCACGTGGACGACGTCGCGCACGGTGGCACTGATCCGGGGCCGGTCGCCGGAGGAGTCGACGACGGCGCCGGGTTCGGCGATCCCGACCGTGGCGGTTCCGGCGCCGACGCTGCGGCCGGCCCTGCCGCACAGCCATTCCGCGAGGAGCGCGTGCTCGATGAACGGGACCAGGGCGCCGCTCTCGATCACGGTGCCGAGGACGGCGACGGCGTCCGCGGTCTCGCACCCGTGGCCGCCCGCCTCCGTGGGGACGTCCACCGACGTGAAGCCCGCGTCCTGCAGCGCTTCCCAGAGCGCGTCGCTGATTCCGGCCGCGGGCGTCCCGGTGTCGATCCGGACGCGGTCGATCATCGCGCGGGTCGCGGCGATCAGGTCGTCGGTCAGCTCGGTCATCGGATCCCCAATCCACGGGCGACGATCCCCCGCAGGATCTCGTTCGTCCCGCCCCGCAGGGTGAAGGCGGGGGTGTGCAGCACGCCCTGCGCGAGGAGGCTCTGCATCGGGTCGCCGCCCTCGCGGCGGGCGACGACGGCGGACGATGCCCTGATCGCGCTCACGAGGTCGCCCTCGAACCGCGAGCCGAGGTCCTTGACCATCGCCGCGAGGACGTCGGGCCGGCGTCCGGCGGTGATCTCGCTCGCCACCTGCAGGGACATCCCGCGCAGCGCCCAGGCCTGTGCGGTCAGCGTTCCCAGCGTCGACCGCTGCTCGTCGGTGGCGCCGTGCTCGCGCAGCTCGGCCGCCCAGGCGCGGAGCAGCGGCAGGGTACTGAGGTAGCGCTCGGGTCCCGAGCGCTCGAAGGCGAGCTCGCCCATCACCTGCGCCCAGCCGCGGCCCCGATCGCCGAGCAGCGCGGACTCGTCGACGACGGCGTCGTGGAAGACGACCTCGTTGAAGTGCGCCTGTCCGTCGATGCTGCGGAGGGGGCGGATCTCTATGTCCGGGTGCGGCAGGTCGACGACGAGCTGCGAGAGTCCGCGGTGCCTGTCCCCGTGCCGGCCGTCGGTGCGCGCGAGCAGCACCATCGCGTGCGCGACGTGCGCCCCGGTGGTCCACACCTTGGTGCCGCTGATCGTCCACGTGCCGCCGTTGTCGACGGCGCGGGTACGGACCGCGGCGAGATCGGATCCGGCGTCCGGCTCGCTCATGCCGATGGCGAAGAAGGTGGTCCCGGCGGCGATGCCGGGGAGGTAGCGGCGTCGCTGCTCCTCGGTTCCGTTGGCCAGGATGCCGGGCGCCATCTGGCGGTCGGCGATCCAGTGCGCGGCGACCGGAGCGCCGTGGGCGAGCAGTTCCTCGGTCACGATGAACCGTTCCAGCGGCGTCCGGCCGTGCCCGCCGTAGGCGGCGGGGATCGTCATGCCGATCCAGCCGCGGTCGCCGAGGCGCCGGCTGAACGCCGGATCGAATCCGGTCATCCAGCTGTCCACGTCGGGAACCACGGCGCCGCTGTCGATCTCGTCGCGCAGGAAGCCGCGCACGTCGTGTCGCAGTGCGTCGAGGGATTCGGCGGACGGGCCGCCGTCGGTGTCGGGGAGCGTGGTCACCGGCCCTCCGGCCCCCGGGACGACCAGGCCTCGCGGCCCTTGCGCGCCATCGACCACATCTGCACCCCGCGCTCGATCTCCAGCGCCGAGGGCCAGCCGACCGCGGGCGGCCCCAGTTCGAGCCGCGCGCTGGACATGATGCGGCGGGTCAGCTCGGGATCGCGCGCGGCGGGACCGGTGAGTCCCGCGACGAGCGCCGGCAGTTCCGCGGCGGGGACGGCGGCGTACGCGAGTCCGCGGCCGACCGCCTCGGTGCCGGTGAGCGCCTGGCCGCAGGCGGCGAGGGCGATCGTGGTGGACCAGCCGGCGGCGCGTCCGAGGAGCGAGAGATGGCCGCCGCCGGGGTGGATTCCGCGCGCGAGGAAGCCGCTGTCGAGGACCGCCTCCGGGGTGGTCACGAGGATGTCCGCGGCCAGTGCCAGGTTCATGCCGGCGCCGACCGCGCCGCCCACGACCACCGCGACGGTGGGCACCGGGAGGGAGCCGACCCGCACGAACGCGCCGTAGACGGCGGAGGTCCGTGCGACCGCCTCCGGCGCGGCGGGGCTCGATGACGAGGTGGCGAGGTCGCGGGTATCCGCGCCGCTGCAGAAGTACTGCCCCGCGGCGTCGATCACCACCGCGCCGATGCTCGGGTCGGCGTCCACGCGGTCGCAGAAGGCCTCGATCTCGGCGGCCATGGCCAGGCTGATGGCGTTCTTGCGGCGCGGGTTGTTGAGCGTCAACCGGGCGACGCCGTCCGTGAGAGTCGTGATCACAGAAGGGGATTCGGTTCCGGACCCGGCCACTGGGGTCGTCGTGTCGGAGGTCATGGCGCCGACTGTACAAGATTGGATACAAAAATCCATCCCATCGCGGGACGTTCGCCTCGGACCGCCCGCTGAGTGGGAAGCGGGGGCGGGAACGCCGGCCGCGTGGCTACTGTCCGCAGCAGTGCGGTGCCGGTTCCGGCGACAGCCCCGGACACCCGCTTCGACGATCGACCTCGGCCCCGGCGGGGCCGGCGAGGAGGAATGAAGCATGTTCGACCTGAGTGGACGGATCGCGTTCGTGAGCGGCGCCGGGCAGAGCGTCGGGGAGGGGATCGCGACGGTCCTGGCCCGGCAGGGCGCCTCCGTGATCGTCAACGACCTGCACGCCGACCGTGCGGAGGCCGTCGCGGCGAGGATCGCGGCGGAGGGCGAGCGCGCCGTCGCCGCGGCCTTCGACGTGACCGACTACGAGGCGACGCTCCGCGGGATCCGCGCCGCTGAGGACGAACTCGGCGGGCCGGTCCAGATCGTGGTGAACAACGCGGGGGTCGCCGAGGGCCGGGTCATCAAGCCGTTCCGGGAGCTGGCGCCCGAGCAGTGGCGGGCGCCGATCGACCTGAACATCTTCGGAGCCATGAACTGCATCAAGGTGGCGCTCGACGGGATGTGCGACGCCGGGTGGGGGCGGATCGTGCAGATCTCCTCCGGCTCCGCGCGCACCGGCCAGAACATCAACCAGACGATGTACGCCACGGGTAAGAGCGGGATCGAGGGCTTCATCCGCCATCTCGCCGCGGAGGTGGGGCAGTACGGGATCACCGCGAACATCGTCGCCCTCGGGCATCAGAAGAACCTGGAGGACAAGATGCCCCCGGAGATGATCGACGCGATACTCACCACGATCCCGATCGGGCGGCTGGGCGATCCGATCGAGGTCGGCGCGTTCTGCGCGTACCTCGCCTCCCGCGAGGCCGGCGGGATCACCGGGCAGACGCTGGACTTCAACGGCGGGTCCCAGACCCGATGACCGGCGCGGCGGTCACCCTCTCGCTGGCCGCGATCGACGTCGGCGATCTCGCCCGCTCGGTCCGGTTCTACACCGAGGGGTGCGGATTCGAGCTGGAGCGCGAGATCAAGACGCCGTCGCTGACGGCGGCCATCGTCCGCGCCGGAACGGCGGGGCTCGAACTCATCGCCGCGGGGAACGCGGCGGGGAGCGCCGCGGGGGTCCCCGGAGACGGGCTCCGCAAGTTCGTGCTCGCCACCGCCGATCCGGCGGTGGTCATGGAACGGGCCCGCGCGCTGGGCGGCACCGTGATCGCCCCCGCCGCGCGGCATCCCGCGTACGGCACGGTCATCGGCCTGATCGCCGATCCGGACGGGTACCGGCTCGAGTTCATCGGGCGGCCGGCGGCGGGGGGCCGTGATGCGGACCACTGAGCGGGAACGGGCGGCGGTGGCGCGCCCGCCCGGCATTAGCGTGACGGCACGCGTTCGTCTCGGTTCCCGCCGATCCACGACATCCGCGTACGCCGGGTCCGAACGGCGCGAGGAACGAACATCGGAGTGTGCCGACATGACATGGAACGACAGCTACGACGTGGTGGTCATCGGCTCGGGCGGCGCCGCCCTGGTCGGGGCGCTCGCCGCGACGGCCCGAGGACTCTCGGTGTGCGTGCTCGAGAAGACGGATCGGTTCGGCGGGACCTCCGCCTACTCCGGCGGAAGCGTCTGGTTGCCGGGCAACCACGTGCTCGCGCGCGACGGCGTGGACGATTCGGTGGAGGAGGGCCTCACCTACTTCCGCGCGACGGTCGGTGACCGCACCGATCCCGAGGTGCAGCGCACCTTCCTGGAGACCGGCCCCGCGGTCGCGCGGTTCCTGGAGGACGATGCCGGCATCCCGCTCGAGCACCGCCCGTTCCCCGACTACTTCGCGGCACCGGGACGAAAGGACCGAGGCCGCAGCATCTTCGCCCGGAGCATCACCGCCGGGGAACTGGGCGAGAGGATCGACGACATCCGCCCGATGGTTCCCGAGGACCAGTTCGGGATACCGATGGACCGCTCGGTGCTCGACGGCGGACAGGCGTGGATCGCGCGGATGGTGCTGGCGCTCGACCGCTCCGGCCGCGCCGAACTGCACAAGGAGACGGCGGCCGAGAGCCTGATCGTCGACTGCTCCGGGCGGGTCACCGGCGTGGCGGTCCGGGGACCGCAGGGGGAGCGCAGGCTGCAGGCCCGCGACGGCGTGCTGCTCGCGGCCGGCGGATTCGAGCGGAACCTGGAACTGCGCAAGGAGTTCCAGCAGATGCCGTCCGCGGAGTGGACCTCCTCGCACCCCTCCACCGGATCGGGCGACGCGCTCGCGATGCTGTGGAGCGTCGGCGCGAAGCTGGACCTGCTCGACCAGTCGTGGTGGTGCCCGGCCACACTGTTCCCGAACGGCCACGCCGTGTTCACCCTCGGCGTGCGCGCCGGAATCGTCGTCGACGCGACGGGCAGCCGGTTCGCCGATGAGCTGCTCCCGTACGACCGGATGGGCCGCGCCATGCGGCAGCGGATGCTGGACGGAACCGGCGACGGGTTCTGGTTCGTCTTCGACGACCGCTCCGGCGGGGGCCTCCCGGCGATCTGCGCGCCGCCCCCGGACCGGGAGGCGATGACCGCGGCGGGGCTGTGGCACACCGCGTCGTCCGTCGCCGAGCTGGCGGCGGCGATCGGGATCGACCCCGCGGCGCTCACCGCCACCGTCGACCGGTTCAACGACGCTGCCGCGCAGGGGCGCGACGAGGACTTCCATCGCGGCGAGGACCCGTACGGCCGGTTCTTCCTCGGCGCCCAGGACGCCGCCCAGTGTCTCGTCGCCCTGGAGGGCCCCGACTTCCACGCGGTCCGCATGGTGCTCGGCGACCTCGGGACGAAGGGCGGCGCGGTGACCACCGTCGACGGTGCCGTGCTCCGGTCCGACGGGCAGGGCGTCGTCGCGGGCCTGTACGCCGCGGGCAACTCCACGGCCTCCGTCTCCGGAGAGGTGTACCCGGGGCCGGGCACACCCCTCGGATCGGGGATGGTGATGGCCTACCGCGCCGTCGCGGACATGGCCTCGTAGTCGCGCGCCCTCAGAGGTGGCTCCCGCCGTCGACGCGGATCTCGGTGCCGCTGATGAACGCCCCGTCGTCCGAGGCCACCATGGCCACGACGCCCGCGACCCGGTCCGGGCCGGCCATGCCGGGGATCGCGACGGGATCCGACTCCGACGGGGCCACGCGGACCACAGGCTGCATCTTCGCGAACAGGCTCACGTCGGAGTCCGCCGGGAGCCCCGGATCCGCGGTCATGCCCGACGAGATGCTCCCGGGCGCAATGGAGACCGCGCGGATGCCGTGCTGCGCGAACTCGAGCGCGAGGGTGTGCGTCATCGACTGGATGCCGCCCTTGCTCGCCGCGTAGGCGGCCATGTACGGGTGCGCGAAGCTCGCTGAGGTGGAGCTGAAGTTGACGATCACCCCGCGGCCGGACTCGATCAGCGCCGGCAGCGATTCGCGGACCATGAGGAAGGTCCCGGTCAGATTGATGCGGATGATCCGGTCCCACTCCGGCAGCTCGAACGTCTCGGTGTGGCCGCTGCGGAGGATCCCGGCGGCGTTCACCAGGACGTCGAGGCCCCCGAGGCGCTCCGTCGCGGCGGCGACCGCCTCCCGCACCGATCCCTCGTCGCCGATATCGACCGTGCGAGTGGTGAACCGGCCGGGCCCCGCCGCCGCGGCGGCGTCCCGCTCGGTCGCGGCGAGCCCCTTCTCGGAGACGTCGGCGCCGACCACCGTCGCGCCCTCCGCCAGGAGGCGCAGGACGGTGGCCCTCCCGATGCCCGAGGCCGCGCCCGTGACCAGGACCCGTCGCCCGTCGAATCGATTCATCTGTTCCTCCTCGTGCCCAGCCGGAACCGGCTGCTGTGCATGTGCACCGCTCAGGGTGCCCCGGGGGAACAGTCGCGGCGGCCCGGTGTCCCACTCGGTGGGCGCATGGAGGGGCGGGGCGGATCAGTGGTGGGCGAGGTCCGCCGCGACGCACCGGTCCCAGACCTCGCGCGCCGCGATCCGCACCGGGCCGAGCAGCTTGCGATGATCGATCGACCGCAGGGGGCCGCAGATCGAGAGGCCGGCGAGATTGCCGTACACGTGGTCCGGCGGGCCGATGGACACCCCGACGCAGCCGAGATAGGTGAACGCCTCCCCGCGGTCGAACGCCCCTCCGCGGTCCCGGATCTGCCGCAGCTCGTCCGTGAGCCGGTGCGGATCGGTGATGCTCAGGGCGGTCCGGCGCACGAGCGTTCCCTGCTCGTCGACGTGCAGGTCGCGTAGCGCCTCGGCGCCGGGCGACGCATCGCGATGGGCGAGCACGACCTTCCCGAGGGCCGTCAGGTGGGCCGGCAGCCGCTCGCCGACGGCGATCGGGGTGGGGCCCGACAGCCGGCCGTTCACCTTCGCCAGGTACACGCAGTCGCCCTGATCGACCACGCCGAGTTGCATCGTGTAGCCGGTGCGTTGCGCGAAGGCCCGCATCACCGGCCGAGCCCCCTGGAGGAGGCGGTTCTGGTTGAGGGCCGCCTGCCCCAGCTCGTAGGCCTTGACCCCCAGCTCGTACGTGCCCTCGGGCGAGCGCGCCAGCCAGCCGGCCGCCGAGAGCTGTTCGAGGAGCCGGTGGACGGACGAGCGCGGCAGCTGCGTGCGGGCCGTCACCTGCGCCAGCGTCATCGGCCCCGATCCGTTGAAGGCCTCGAGCACGGTGGATACGCGATCCACCACGGAGATGGGGGTGTCGCCCGTCTGTGTCGTCCTCACCTGTCCTCCTGATGTGACACCCGTCACGATACCCCGCCGGCGGCGACCGATTCGCGATCGGTGCTCGGCTCGGGGCCGACGGCCGCGGGGGACGGCCGCGGCCTGCGCCGATCGTGCTCCCGGCCAGCGGAACGAGCGCGGATCCGGCCGGGATCGCGTGCTTATCCTTCGCGGACGCTCCGCCGGACCGAGGCCGAACCGGCCCGGGCCCCGGGGCACCGTCCGCGCACGCAACGAAGGGGAGCCCATGTCCGATACCGCCATCAACCCGAGCGCGACGACGGTGCCGGTGCCCGGCGGGGGACGCGGGCGCCGGGTCCGGGTCGTGGAGGTCATCGACGAGACGGCCGACGCGAAGTCGATCGTGATCGCTCCCCGCCCGGAGGATGCGGCGGAGTTCGCGTACACGCCGGGCCAGTTCCTGACGGTCCGGGTCCCGGACTCCGATTCCGGTGGTGCGCGGTGCTATTCGCTGGCCAGCTCCCCGCATGCGGACGCGGAGGTGAAGTTCACCGTGAAGCGGGTCGCCGGTGGCCACGGCTCCAACTGGCTGTGCGACACGGTGCGGGCGGGCGACGAACTCGAGGTGATCGCGCCCGGGGGGACCTTCGGGCCGCAGTCGCTCGCCGACCCCGTGGTGCTGATCGCCGGGGGGAGCGGAATCACCCCGGTCATCTCGATCGCCAAGTCGGTGCTGCACGGCGGGTCGGCCGAGGTCCTCCTGGTCTACGCGAACCGGGACGAGCGTTCGGTCATCTTCGCCTCCGAACTCCGCACGCTGAGCGAGCGGTTCGCCGGCCGCCTCACCGTGGTCCACATCCTGGAATCGGTGCAGGGGTACCCCACCCGGGAGGGCCTCACCGCGCTCCTGGGATCGACGACGGACCGCAGCGTCTACGTGTGCGGACCCGAGCCGCTGATGGATCTCGCGGTCGAGGTGTGCCACGGAATCGGCTACCGGCGCGACCGGGTCCACAGCGAACGCTTCGTCTCGTTGCACGGCAACCCCTTCGATCCCGTGGACGAGCCCGAGCAGGCCCCGGATGGGGCGCGCCCGGTCGTCTGCACCGTGCAGGTGGACCTCGACGGTGCGCGCAGCACCGTCGAGGTCAGGTCCGGGCAGAAGCTGCTCGACGCGTTCCTCGAGGCGGGCCTCGACGCGCCCTTCTCCTGCCGGGAGGGAGCCTGCAGCGCGTGCGTCTGCCTGCGCACCTCCGGCGAGGTGCGGATGGCCCGCAACGAGATCCTGGGCGAGGAGGACGTGGCCGAGGGGTACATCCTCGCCTGCCAATCGGAGCCGGTCAGCGCGACCATCGACGTCGAGTACTGAGCCCGGAACCCCGCCGACCAGGCCGATCACCGGCGGACCGGGGAGAGCCTCCCACTCGATGGGAGACGTGCATCACAACCGCGGCGACCGTTGCCAAGATCAGCACACCGCGATGCAGCGACGAAGGTCGCAGAATCCGAGCAGGAGGCCCCGTGAGTTCCAGCACCGCTATCGAGGACGACGTCCGAAACATCGACGCCGGCACGCCGCCGGCCCGCTACGCACGGGGCTGGCACTGCCTCGGCCTGGTGCGCGACTTCGCCGACGGCCGGCCGCATCAGGTGTCCGCCTTCGGCACCGAGCTGGTCGTGTTCGCCGGCGAGAACGGAACGATCAACGTCCTCGACGCGTTCTGCCGGCACATGGGCGGCAACCTGGCGCACGGTACCGTGAAGGGCGATACGATCGCCTGCCCGTTCCACGACTGGCGGTGGCGGGGCGACGGGAAGTGCGCGGCCATCCCCTACGCGAAGCGGGTACCGCCCGTGGCGCGCACACGCGCGTGGCCCACCGCCCAGGTGAGCGGGCAGCTGTTCGTCTGGCACGACCCGCAGAAGTCGAAGCCGTCACCGGAACTCGCCATCCCCGAGATCCCCCCGTAGGCGGCCCGGGCTGGACGGACTGGGTGTGGAACTCGATCGACGTGTCCGGCTCGCACTGCCGCGAGATCGTCGACAACGTCGTGGACATGGCGCACTTCTTCTACGTCCACTACGGGATGCCCACGTACTTCCGCAACGTCTTCGAAGGGCACACGGCCACCCAGTCTATGCGGACCCGGCCCCGCCCGGACGCGGCCGGAGTCAGCCAGACGACCAACTACAGCACCGAGAGCCAGTCGGAGGCCACCTACTACGGCCCCTCCTACATGATCGACAAGCTGTGGAGCGGCGACCGCGACCACGCGGGCGCACCGAACATCTACCTCATCAACTGCCACTACCCGATCTCGCCGACGTCCTTCCGCCTGCAGTACGGGGTCATCGTCGAGAAGCCCGCGGGACTCGCGGACGAGCAGGCCGAGCAGATCGCCCAGGCCGTGGCCAAGGGCGTCGCCATCGGCTTCGAGCAGGATGTGCAGATCTGGAAGAACAAGTCGCGCATCGACAATCCGCTCCTGTGCGAGGAGGACGGGCCGGTGTACCAACTGCGGCGCTGGTACGAGCAGTTCTACGTCGACGTCGACGAGATCGAGCCGGAGATGGTGAACCGCTTCGAGTACGAGATCGACACCGAGCGCGCACTGCAGTCCTGGCAGGCCGAGGTCGACGACAACCTCGCCGCGGGCCGCAGCGCCTTCGCCTCCAGCGCCGCGCCCGCCCCGGCCGACTCGGCATCCTGACCGCCCGCGCGGTCGACCCCATCGAAACAGGAGACCCACACGTCATGAGCTACGAAGTCCTCGACAGGATCCGCGACAGCGCGGACGAACTGCGTTCCGGGGCGGACGAATCCGAGAGGCTCGGCCGCCTCTCCGACGACGTCGCGAAGAGCCTCAAGCGGTCCGGCATCATCCGGCTGCTGCAGCGCACGAAGTACGACGGGTACGAGGCCCATCCGCGCGAGTTCGCCGAGACCGTCATGCGGACGGCGAGCATCTACGGCTCGGCCGGCTGGGTCGGCGGCATCGTGGGGGTGCACCCCTGGCAGCTGGCCTTCGCCGACCCCAGGGTCCAGGACGAGGTCCTGGGCTCCGACTCCGACACCTGGCAGGCGTCGCCGTACATGCCCGCCGGTATCGCGATCCCGGTCGACGGCGGCTACCGGATGACGGGCCGCTGGCAGTTCTCGTCCGGAACCGACTTCTGCGACTGGATCTTCCTCGGCGCCATGGTGGGCGGTGACGACGGGAAGCCGGTGATGCCGCCCGTCGGGCTGCACGTGATCCTCCCCCGGTCGGACTACGAGATCATCGAGGACTCGTGGGACGTGGTCGGGCTCCGCGGCACGGGCAGCAAGGACATCGTGGTGACCGACGCGTTCATCCCGGACTACCGGGTGATGAAGTCGCAGGACGTCATCGACGGGGTGGCGGCGAAGGAGTACGGGGTCACCGAGACGCTGTACCGGATGCCGTGGTCCACCATGTTCCCGCTCGGCATCACCTCCGCGACGATCGGGATCTGCGAGGGCGTGCTCGCCGCCGGCATCGACTACCAGCGCGAGCGGGTCGGCGCGGCCGGGACCAGGATCAAGGACGACCCGTACGTCCTGCACGCCCTGGGGGAGGCCGCCGCGGAGATCGACGCGGCGCGGCAGCAGCTGCTCAGCAACGTCGATCGCATCTGGGATCTGGTCGACGCGGGCAAGGAGGTCGACTTCGAGGCCCGGGCCACCGCCCGGCGCAACCAGATCCGGTCGGCGTGGCGCGCGGTCCGCGCCGCGGACGAGGTCTTCGACCGGTCGGGCGGGAACGCCCTGCGCATGGACAACCCGCTGCAGCGGTTCTGGCGCGACGCCCACGCGGGCCTGCACCACGCGATCCACGTCACCAGCACCCCCTACCACGCGGCGGCGCTGTCCTCCCTCGGAGTGGAGGTCCCGGCGGGGCCGCTGCGAGTGATGATCTGACACGAATCCCCGAAGGAGAAGGGACACGATGACGGAGATCAAGGGCCTCGGTTACGTCCGGGTTCTGGCCACCGACATGGACCGTTGGCGCGAGCTGGGGTACGACGTACTCGGTTTCGCCCCGGGAGCCGGCACCGGCGAGGACGCTCTGCACTTCCGCATGGACGAACGCCCCGCGCGGATCGTCGTCGAACGTGCCGACGTCGACCGGGTGAGCGCGGTCGGCTGGGAGGTGCGTGATCACCTCGCGCTGCGCAGCCTGAAGGAGACGCTCGACGCGGCCGGCGTCGACCACGCGGACATGTCCCGGGACCTGTGCGAGGCCCGCGGGGTCGAGGGCGGTGTGACGCTGAAGGATCCCGGCGGAACGCCGCTGGAGATCTTCCACGGCCCCGCGCTCGACCACAGCCCGGTGATCACCGGCTACGGGCAGCGATTCGTGACCGGGCAGCAGGGGCTGGGGCACGTGGTGATGCCGACCACGAACTTCGACGAGTCCTACCGGTTCTACACCGAGACACTGGGTTTCCTCACCCGCGGATCCTTCCGGATGCCGACCCCGCCGGGGGCGGACCCGCTGCGCATCCGCTTCCTCGGGGTCAACCGGCGCCACCACAGCCTGGCGATCATGCCGAGCCTGGAGGGACGCGACCCCGGGCTGATCCACGTCATGGTGGAGGTCGACGAGCTCGACGCCGTCGGCCGCGCCTACGACCAGGTGCTCGCGCGCGACTTCCCGGTGTCCTCGACGCTCGGCCGGCACACCAACGACAAGATGATCTCCTTCTACGTCCGCGTCCCGGGCGGGTGGGACATCGAGTACGGCACCGGCGGGCGGCTCGTGGACGAGACGTACTACACGGCGGAGGAGATCACCGCCGACAGCTACTGGGGGCACGAGTGGATGTGGGCGCGCGAGGCGAAGGCGGCCGCCGCCGAGAACGGGGGACGGGCATCGTGACGAACGACAACGCCGACTACGACGTCGTGGTCGTCGGCGCGGGTATCTCCGGCCTCTACGCCGTGTACCGGCTCCGCGAGCAGGGACTCACCGTGCACGGTTTCGAGGCCGCGCGCGGACTGGGCGGAACCTGGTACCACAACCGCTATCCCGGCGCCCGGTGCGACGTGGAGAGCATCGACTACTCCTACTCCTTCGACGAGGACCTCCAGCAGGAGTGGACGTGGTCGGAGCGCTTCGCCACCCAGCCCGAGATCCTCGCCTACCTCGAGCACGTCGCCGACCGGTTCGACCTGCGTAAGCACTTCACCTTCCTCAGCCGGGTCACCGCGGCCCGGTACGACGAGGCCTCCGCGCGATGGACTGTCACCGCCGACACGGGCACCGTCACCGCGCGGTTCGTGGTGATGGCGTCGGGCGTCCTCTCGGCGACCAACCGCCCCGACATCCCGGGGCGCGACCGGTTCGAGGGGGAGAGCCACCACACCGGCGAGTGGCCGCACGAGGGGGTCGACTTCGCGGGCAAGCGGGTCGGAGTCATCGGCACGGGATCGTCCGGTATCCAGTCGATCCCGATGATCGCCGAGTCCGCGGAGCAGGTCGTGGTCTTCCAGCGCAGCCCGAACTACTCGATCCCCGCCGGGAACCGCCCGCTCTCCGCGGAGCTCGTGGCGCAGGTCAAGGCCGAGTACCCGGAGCGGCGGCGCCGGTCCCGCGAGAGCGGGGGCGGAACGCCCAACTCCCCGTACCCCAAGGGGGCGCTCGAGGTCGACGAGGCCGAACGCACCCGGGTCTACGACGAGTGGTGGCACCGCGGCGGATACCTGTTCGCCAAGGCGTTCCCCGACCAGACGACCAGCCGCGCCGCCAACGACACCGCGCGCGAGTACGTCGAGGCGAGGATCCGGGAGATCGTGGCCGACCCCGCCGTCGCGGACCTGCTCATCCCCACCGATCATCCCATCGGGACGAAGCGGATCGTCACGGACAGCGGCTACTTCGAGACCTTCAACCGCGACCACGTGACGCTCGTGAACCTCCGCGCGACGCCGATCGAGGAGATCACCGCCGGCGGGGTGCGCACGACCGAGCGGGAGTACCCGCTGGACGTCCTGGTCTACGCCACCGGCTTCGACGCCATGACCGGTGCGCTCTCGCGGATCGACATCCGGGGCAGGGCCGGGGCAGTGCTGGCCGAGAACTGGGCCGGCGGCCCCCGCACCTATCTGGGCCTCGCGGTCGACGGCTTCCCCAACATGTTCTTCGTGACCGGTGCGGGAAGCCCCAGCGTGCTCGCCAACATGGTGCTGGGCGCCGAGCAGCACGTCGACTGGATCGCCGCCTGCATCGCCCACGTCGACGACGCCGGCGCGTCGGCGATCGAGGCGCAGACCGAGGCCGTCGACGACTGGGTGGCCGAGTGCGGCGCGAAGGCCGCGGCGACGCTGTTCCCCACCGCCGACTCCTGGTACATGGGGGCGAACATCGAGGGCAAGCCCCGCGTGTTCATGCCCTACATCGGGGGCTTCGGGAACTACGGCAAGATCTGCGCCGACGTCGCCGAGTCGGGCTACCGCGGATTCACGCTCTCGTAGAAGGGAAGACGGTGACGGCATGAGTGGACGACGGAGCGATCTGCACCCCGACGTCGAGGCGATGCTCGCGGCGCTGGAGGCCGGGTTCCCGGACGTGACCGAGCACGACCCGGCCGAGCTGCGGGCGCTCATCGCCGGCAGGCGCGCGCCGCTGTCGCGGCTGCCCGACATGGCGATGGCCCGGGACATCGCGATCGACGGGCCCGGCGGGCCGCTGGGGCTGCGGGTCCTCGTCCCGCACCGGTCGTCCGGGGACGGCGGGGCGCCGCTGCCCGTGGTCGTGTTCGCGCACGGCGGCGGCTTCGTCTTCTGCGATCTCGACAGCCACGACGAGTTCTGCCGCGCCATGGCGGCCGAGGTCGGGGCCGTAGTGGTGGCGGTGGATTACCGCCTGGCGCCGGAGAACCCGGCTCCCGCGGCGATGGAGGACGTGTACCGGGCGGTGTGCTGGGCCGCCGAGAACATCGCGGAGCACGGGGGCGATCCGCGCCGCATCGCGGTCGCGGGCGACAGCGCCGGAGGGAACCTGGCGGCGACCACGGCCATCGCCGCACGGGACCGGGGCGGGCCCGCGCTCACCGCTCAGGTCCTGCTCTACCCCGTGATCGACGACGACCTCGACACCGAGTCCTACCGGCGCTACGGGACGGGCTACTACAACACCACCACGGCGATGAAGTGGTACTGGGACCAGTACGCGCCGACCGGACGGGACAGCGCGCTGGTGATCCCCACGCGGGCGGACTCGCTCGCCGGGCTCCCGCGGGCCGTGATCGCCACGGCCGAGCTCGATCCACCGTGCTCGGCCGGCGAGGACTTCGGCCGGCGCCTGCGCGAGGCCGGAGTCCCGGTGGTGCAGCACCGCTTCGAGGGACTGTTCCACGGGTTCCTGACCTTCCCGCAGCTGTCCCTGACCCCACCCGCCCGGGCCGTTCTCTGGCAGATGATGCGCGAGGTCCTGGCGGCGCAGCCCGGGCCGCCCTCCCATTGAGTGGGCCGGCGGGGCCCGGCGGCGGGGCGGAGCACCGAGCATGGGATCGAGATGTGAAGCACGACACGGAGAGCGCGTAGAGGTAGTGATGGCACAGGAGACGACGGACCGCCGTGCGGGGGAGCAGCGCCTGGCGGGCAGGACGGCCCTGGTCACGGGGAGCAGTCGCGGCATCGGCCGCGCGATCGCCCGGAGGCTGGCGTCGGAGGGGGCGACCGTGGCCATCACGGCCCGGGCGGTGCAGGCCTCGCCGTCGGAGCGCAACGGCGAGCGGCACGTGCTGTCGGGCACCCTGGCCGAGACCGCCCGCGAGATCGAGAACGACGGCGGCCGCGTCCTCGTCGTCCCGGCGGACCTGGAGCGTCCGGCCGACCGAGACGGCCTGATCGACGCCGTCGTGGAAGCGGCCGGCACCATCGACATCCTGGTCAACAACGCCGGATTCGCCGACTACAGCAGCGTCGAGACCATGCGCGAGGAGACCTTCGACCGCACCGTCGAGCACTACCTGAAGGTGCCGTTCCTCCTGGCGCAGAGGGCGATTCCGCACATGCGTGCCAACGGCGCCGGCTGGATCGTCAACATCGGATCGTCGACCGGGATGAGCCCGATCAGGCCGTTCCGCGAGTACAACAAGACCTCCGGCGACGTGATCTACGCGGCCGTCAAGGCCGCGCAGCACCGGTTCACCCAGGGACTCGCCGCCGAGCTGCTCGACGACAACATCGCGGTCAACGCCGTCGGCCCGTCCACGGCGATCAGGACGCCCGGCGCGGCGGCGCTGCTGCCCGAGGGGTACGAGACGGAACCCGTCGAGTACCTCGCCCAGACCGTGGTCGAGATGTGCACCGCCCCCGCCGCCGAGCGCACCGGACTGGTCGCCTTCAGCCTGCACTACCCGTGGGCGACGGAGACGACGGTGCGCACCCTCGACGGCCGGGGCGAGCTGCCGCGCCTCGCGCCGCCGGCGTGGAGCAACCCCAACATCCGGCCCACCGGGCTGTGACGGCGCAGGAGTGACGACCGGCATGAGCACGACGGCACGGACGAGGTTCGGCGGCGGGACGGCCGTGGTCACGGGCGCGGCGGCGGGCATCGGCGAGGGGCTGGCGCGGCACCTGGCCGCGCTGGGGATGACCGTCGTGGTGGCCGACGTCGACGCAGCGCGGGCCGACGCGGTCGCCGCCGACATCCGCGCGCGCGGCGGCCGCGCCGCGGGGCGCGGCTGCGATGTGAGCCGCCCCGACGAGGTCGAGGCCCTGGCCGCGTGGGTGTTTGGCACCTACGGGGGCGTGGAGCTGCTCATCAACAACGCGGGCATCGAATCGGCCGGCCTGCTCTGGGAGATCGACCTGGACCGGTGGCGACACCTGATGCGGGTCAACGTCGACGGGGTGTTCCACTGCCTGAAGTCCTTCGTGCCCAGGATGATCGAGAAGGGGACCGCGGCGTCCATCGCCAACATGTCCTCCGTGGGCGGGCTCAACCCGGTGGCGGTGCAGAGCCCGTACATCGTCAGCAAGTACGCCGTGCTCGCCATGACCGAATGCCTCCACCAGGACCTGTCGCTGGTCGGCGCGCCGATCGAGGTCAGCGTGATCATCCCGCATTCGGTCCGCAGCGAGATCTTCCTCTCGGCCCAGCGGGAGGCCCCCAGCACCGACCCGACGGCGAACGCGGTGTTCGCCGCCATGCAGCGCGCCAACGTGGCCACCGGCCTCGATCCGCTCGAGGCGGCCGAGCACATCGTCGAGCAGATCGCCGCGGGCGCGTTCTGGATCCACTCCGACGACGAGCAGTGCACCGCCGCGCTGCGCCGCCGCGCCGCACAGCTCAACGACCTCCTCCCACCCTCGGACCCACGAGACATGCTCACCCGGATGGGTGTCCCTCTCCCGGAAGGCGAATCATGACAGAAGTAGTACCCGCCGGCATCGATGCCGGCGACGGCCCCATCGACCCGGATGCGCTGCGCGCCGTGCTCGACGAGTGCGATCCGGCCCCGCTGCTGATGTCGCTCGTCCACCTCACCGGCGACACCGCACTGCTCGACGAGTTCGGGGCCCGGCTCGAGTTCTCGCGGCCGGGAACCCATTACGCGGCCCCCTCCGCGACGACGCTGCCCGCGGGGCAGTACCCGCAGGACGTGATCGACGACATCAGGGACCGGGCGGTGGCGATCCTGGCCGATTCGGACCTCGTGCCGCGGATCGGGGTGCCCGCGCCCGAGCTGTTCGCCGCGATGGCCCGGGTCGCGACCTCCCAGGAGGTCGACGAGGAGTTCGTCCCGCTGCTGCGCGAGCAGGCGGGCTTCGTCACCGACGTCAGGGACGTGCCCGCCACCGTCGCGCCGCCGGGCGACTTCGAGGTGATCGTGATCGGCGCGGGGATCACAGGCATCAACGCCGCCGTCAAGCTCGGGGAGGCGGGCTTCTCCTACACGGTGTTCGAGTCCCGCGACGAGATCGGGGGCACCTGGACCCGCAACACGTATCCCGGTGCGGCGGTGGACACCCCGAGCCACTACTACTCGTACTCGTTCGAGTTGAACCCGCACTGGTCCCGGTACTACCCCACCGGGCCGGAGTACCAGCAGTACCTGCTGGACGTGGTCGCGAAGCACGAGCTGCGCGAGCACATCCGGCTGGAGACCGCCGTCGTGTCGGCGACGTGGTCCGAGGAGGACCAGCGCTGGGACGTCGTCACCCGTGACCGCACCGGCACCGTCGAACGGCACCGGGCGCGGGCGGTGATCACGGCGCTCGGCATGCTGAACTCGGCCAACATCCCCGCGGTGCCCGGCCTCGACAGCTTCGCCGGCCCCGTGGTGCACACCGCCGAATGGGACGCCACCCTCGACGTCACCGGCAAGAGGGTCGTCGTCCTCGGAACCGGATGCACCGCGGTGCAGGTCGTCGCGAGCATCGTCGACCGGGTCGCGGCGCTCGACGTGGTGGTGCGCACCCCGCACTGGATCGTGCCCGAACGCAGCGTCGTTCACGAGGTGCCCGCGGGCCAGCGGTGGGCGCTGGAGCACCTCCCCTACTACAACCAGTGGTTCCGGCTGCGGTCCTACTGGTTCGCCTCGGACAACCTCTACCGCCTCCCGCGGGTCGACCCCGACTGGGCGGCGACCCACTTCTCCGCCTCCGCCGAGAACGACATGGTGCTCACGAACGCCCACCAGTACCTGCAGCGCAGCTTCCCCGACCGGCCCGACCTCATCGAGAAGCTGACTCCGGACTTCCGCCCCTACGCCAAGCGGATCGTGAAGGACCCGGGCTTCTACGCCGCGCTGAAGCGCGAGCACGTCACGCTCCACCGGGCCTCCTTCGACCGGGTGACCCCGGACGGCGTGTACACCACCGCGGGCGAGTTCATCGCCGCCGACGTGATCATCCTGGCCACCGGATTCACGCTGGACTTCACCACGGGGATCGACATCGTGGGGCGGGACGGGACCGCGCTCGCGGACGTGTGGAAGGGCGGCGAGGACCCGCGCGCGTACAAGGGCGTGCAGGTCTCGGGGTTCCCGAACCTGTTCGTGACCTCGGGACCGAACTCCGCGCCGAATCATGGTGCGGGGCACAACATCACCAGCGAGGAGCAGGTCCACTACGTCGTGGAGTGCCTGCAGTACCTGCTCGAGCACGACTACTCCTCGATGGACGTGCGGCAGGACGTGCTCGAGGAGTACAACGCCGAGGTCGATGCCGCCCTCGACGAGACGGTCTGGGTGCACACCGGCGCGCCGGTCAACAGCTACTACCGCAACAGCAGCGGGCGGGCGGTGGTGCCGTGCCCGTGGCGGCTCGTCGACTACTGGACCATGATGCGCGAACCGAACGCTGCGGACATGACCTTCGTCGCCCGGTCCGGCGCGGGATCCGAGGTGACCCGATGACCGGAGCGCCCGAGCACACGGTCGACCTCCTGGTCATCGGATCGGGAACGGGAATGGCTGCCGCGCTCGCGGCGCACGAACTGGGCCTCAGCGTCCTGATCGTCGAGAAGTCCGAGTACGTGGGCGGATCCACGGCCCGCTCGGGCGGCGCGTTCTGGGTCCCGGGCAACCCCGTTCTGGCCCGGGAACAGCCCGACGACACGGCGGCCGCCGCGGCCGCCTACGTGGAGTCCGTGGTGGGGGATACGGCGCCGCGCGAGCGCGGCTCCGCGTTCCTCGAGCACGGCCCGGCCGCGGTCGCGATGCTCACGCGCACCACGCCGATGAGGTTCATCCGCGCACCGGAGTACTCCGACTACCACCCCGAGATGCCGGGCGGCTCCGCGGTCGGCCGGACCTGCGAGTGCAGCCCCTTCGACGCCGCACGGCTCGGTGCGGAGCGGTCGCGACTGCGCCCGGGGCTCATGGAGTCATCGCTGCCGATGCCGGTGACGGGCGGCGACTACAAGTGGCTCAACCTGATCACGAAGGTGCCCCGGAAGGGGCTGTGGCGGGCCGGCAAGGCGCTCTTCGTCGGGGCGGGCGGGCGCGCGCTGCGCCGGGACTACGTCGCCGGCGGTCAGGCGCTCGCGGCGGGCCTGTTCGCCGGTGTGCTGCGCGCGGGAATCCCGGTGTGGACGCGGACGCCCATGACGCGCCTGATCATCGAGGGGGAGCGGGTCACGGGCGCCGTCGTGCAGCGCGACGGCGCCGATACCGAGATCCGCGCCCGCGCCGGGGTCGTGCTCGCGGCGGGCGGATTCGACCACGACGCGCAGATGCGCCGCGGCTACCAGTCCGAGCAGCTGGTCCCCGGCGTCAGCCTCGGCGCCGCGACCAACACCGGGGACGCCATCAAGGCGGGCCGGGATGCGGGCGCCGGCCTCGCGTCGATGGACCAGGCCTGGTGGTTCCCCGCCGTCGCCCCGACCGCGGGAGGGGCACCGTCGGTGCTGCTGGCGGAGCGCTCGCTGCCGGGCTCGTTCATCGTGGACGCCTCCGGACGGCGGTTCATCAACGAGGCCGTGGACTACATGAGCTTCGGCCAGCGCGTGCTCGAGCGGGAGCGCGCCGGCGACCCCGTGGGACAGATGTGGCTGGTGTTCGACCAGAAGTACCGCAACAGCTACGTCATGGCGGGCGGACTGTTCCCCCGCCAGCCGCTGCCCCGGGCGTGGTACGACGAGGGCATCGCGGTCACCGCGGACGACCCGCGCGCGCTCGCCGCGGAGATGGGCGTGGACGAGGCGGCGTTCGTCGAGGCGTTCGACACCGTCAACGCGGCCGCCGAGATCGGCGTGGACCACGAGTTCGGGCGCGGCACGAGCGCCTACGACCGCTACTACGGCGACCCGACCGTCACGCCGAACCCCAACCTGCGGGCGCTGCAGCGCACCGGGCTGTACGCGGTCAAGGTGGTACTGAGCGACCTCGGGACCTGCGGCGGCCTCCGCGCGGACGACCGGGCGCGGGTGCTCCGGGAGGACGGCACGGCGATCGACGGCCTGTACGCCATCGGCAACACGGCCGCGAACGCGTTCGGCGCCACCTACCCCGGCGCCGGCGCGACCATCGGCCAGGGCCTGGTGTACGGGTACATCGCCGCGCTCGCCGCCGCGGGGCGGATCTCCTAGCGGTTCAGGGGAATCCGAGCCCGACGCGGAGGGCTCGGGCGTCCCGGCCAACGGGAACCGGGGCGCGCAGGGCGCGAGCGGGAACTAGTGTCGGATCCCAGATCCGGTGACGACGCGAGGAGATGGGTGTGATGGCAACAGGTTCGGATCAGCTGGTGCACAGCGCGGCCGGCGCCGGCGGTGACGACCGGGCCGTCGACGGTGCCCTCATGCGCCGCGTGCTCGGGCACTTCGCGACCGGGGTGGTGGCGGTGGCCGGCGTGAGCCCGGAGACGGGGGAACCCGCCGGGCTGGCAGCGAACTCGTTCACCTCGGTCTCGCTGGACCCGCCGCTGGTGGCGTTCTGCGTGGCGCGCACGAGCACCTCCTGGCCCGTGATCCGCGCCGCGGAACGGTTCACCATCAACATCCTCGCCGAGACGCAGGAGCAGGTGTGCCGCCAGCTGGCCGCCCGCGGCCGCGAGAAGTTCCGCGACCTTCCGTGGGGGCCGTCGCCCTCCGGCGCGCCCGTGCTCGCCGGGACGCTGGCCTGGATCGAGGCCGACGTGGAGGACGAGCACGAGGCGGGCGATCACACCATCGTGGTCGCCAGGGTCCGGCATCTGAGCGCGTCCGATCAGGACCCGCTGCTGTTCTTCCGCGGTGAGTACGGCCGCCTGTCCGCGGCGCGGGCGATCTGACGGGAGGCGCACCGTGACGATGACACCGCTGAGCTGCCGGAGCTGCGGGCGGACGGTGCGGGTGGAGAAGTTCAGCCCGGCGCACACGTCCATCGAGTGGACCTTCGACGCCCGGGAGTGCCCGTTCATCGCGGCGGCGGCCGGGGAGTCGGACGCCTTCGGAGCGCGCTCACGCGGCTGCGCACACCTGCGGGCCTCCATCGACCAGGCGTTCGCCGATCACAGCCTCACGGAATCGTCGCTGGAACTGCCCTCGGCGGAACGGCTTCCACGGCTGCACTAGGGCGCGGCGCCGGGTTCGATGCGCCGCCCCGGCGGTGTACCGGTGAGCGGGAAACGCATCACCCGGACCGGTCCGGCGGTGGCACGCTCGGGAGATGACCACCGATTCCACGCCCGCGCCCCACGCCCCCCCGATCACGCCCGCACTGCTCGAGCTCCCCACCGAACACGGCGTCCTGCGGTACCGCGAGGCCGGCGACGGGCCGCCGCTGGTGCTGCTCCACGGCTCGGGCCCGGGAGTCACCGGATGGCGGAACTTCCGTGCGAACCTCCCCGCGCTGGCGGCCCACTTCCGGACGTTCGTCCTGGAACTGCCCGGCTTCGGCGTCAGCGACGGCTTCGGCGCCCCGCATCCGATGCAGTCCGCGCAGACCGCCGTCCGCGCCTTCCTCGACGGCCTCGGCCTGGACCGGGTGCGCCTCATCGGGAACTCGATGGGGGGCTTCGTGGCCACCGACTTCGCCCTCGCGGCACCGGATCGCGTGGAGCGGTTGGTCACCGTCGGCGGCGCGGGCACCAACCTGTTCAGCCCGCAGCCGGGCGAGGGGATCATCCGGCTCAGCGAGTTCGTCGAGAACCCGACCCGCGAGTCCCTCATCGCGTGGCTCGATTCCATGGTCTTCGACAGGTCGCTGATCACCGAGGAGATGATCGAGGAGCGGTGGGAGCAGGCGACGGACCCGGAGACGCTGGCGAGTTCGCGCGCCATGTACGGGTCGGCGGCGCTGGAGCGCATGGCGATCGCCATGCGGAGCTCGGAGGCGACGCCCGGCTGGGCGAACCTGCGCAGGCTCGAGGTGCCGACGCTGATCACCTGGGGCCGCGACGACCGCGTCAGCCCGGTGGACATGTCGATCATCCCGATGCGGACCCTGCCGTTCGGCGAGGTCCACATCTTCCCCGACTGCGGCCACTGGGTCATGATCGAGCAGCAGAAGGCCTGGGAGTCGGTGGTTCTCGGCTTCCTGACCCGGTGACCGGTGCGCCGGTGACCCGGTCACCGGCCTGCTACACGGCGGCGTCGACCGCGGGGGCCGGGCCGGGTGCGCCCAGCACGGCGCCCCCGGCGCGGCAGAAGCTGTGACACACGCGCTCGGTGACGATGCACGCCGGGTTCTCCGGGTCGAAGAACGTGTCCACCGACGCCCAGTGGATCGGGTGGTCCATGTACTGGCCCAGGAGACCGTCCACGTCCGCGAACTCCTGCTCCCACACGTGCGTCCACCGCGACCGCCCGCCCGCCTCCGCGACGCGGCTGAGCTGCCAGGCGTTCATCGAGCCGATGTAGCGCGGCATCCGCAGCAGCGCCCGCTCGAACGCCTCGATCCGGCGGTCCGTCGCCCGCTCGTCGACGCTCAGCAGCAGGGTCCGGTAGACGGTGCCGGCGGTCGCGGGACGGCGCCGCCTCGCACCCGCCGGGAGGCCGGTGTTCGCGCCCCGGTACTCGACCGAATCGACGTGCACGATCGGCGCACCCGCGGTCGCCCGGTCGAGCGCGGCGCACTCGATCCGCCACTGCTCGGCCGAGTCGAATCCGAGGTGCACCACGACGTCGCCGCCGTTGCGGCTCCCCGGCAGGGTCGGTGAGACCAGCCGGGTGCGGGCGCCGGTCGCCGCGGCGGCGGCGCTCACCCGTGCGATCACCGCGTCCAGCTCGTGCCGATCCCCCGGCGTCCGCAGGTGGAGCAGCCTGGTGACCTCATACATCGCAGAGTCCGTCCACATCAACGACATCCGAGGCCATGGAGCGGGACCGGTCGACGATCACCGGGGCCATCTTCGCCCACCACTCGGTGGGGCCGGGGTCGTGGCGGGCCGCGATCATCGACCGCCACCAGGCCCGGGGGCCGGGCACCGACCAGGTGGCGGTGACGGTGTTGCTGCCGTCGTCGAGCCAGACCGGGGGCGAGACGATCACGCGATCGAGGGTCATCCCGCGCGCTGCGGCGGCGGGCGCGTACTCGTCGACGTACGCGGCGACGAAGCCGCGGGCCGCGCCGGGTTCGAGGACGACCTGATCGATGACGAGAACTGTTCGGTCGCTCATGGTGGCCACGGTAATCCGCCGGCGGGGCGGCCGCGCGTCCGTCTCCCGATGGCCGGGAATTCCGGCGGGACGCGCCGGGCCGGGCGATTGGTAGTCTTGGCGGGTGAGTGACGGTGGCCACCCGGATCTGTCGGCGACGAGTTGGGCCGTGCTCGGCATGTTGTCGTTCGGTGAGGAGCTCACCGGGAACGACCTGAAGAAGTGGGCGGACTGGAGCATCGGCTTCTTCTACTGGAGCCCGTCGGTGAGCCAGGTGTACGCCGAACTGAAGAAGCTCGAGGACCTGGCGCTGGTCGATTCCCGGAAGGTGTCCGACGAGGGGATGCGCGGCAAGCGGGTGTACGACATCAACGACCGCGGTCTCGCCGCCCTGCGCCGGTGGTCCCGCACCGCCGACGTCGAGATCCCGGTGCTCAAGCACGGCCTCATGCTCCGGCTCTACATGGGGCACCTGCAGGATCCCGAGGAGCTCAAACGGCTTGTGCGGGAGCACATCGCGAACCTCGAGGAGACCGCCGCACGCGCAGCGTCGCACGCGGAGCACTCCGAATCGGAGCCGGGATGGGCGTTCTCCCAGATGAGCCTGCGGTGGGCCGAACGCCACTACCGGGCCGAGATCGCCCTCGCTGAGGAGCTGCTGGCGGACATCGACGCCGCCGCCGAACGCTTCGCCTCGGCGGCGGGGCACGACGACCGCGGGCTCCCGGTGCCCGTGAACCCCGGCGTGTGGCGCCGCGGCCCCGGGGGCCCGACTCCCGGCGGCCCGCCGGACCCCGCCTGAGCGGACCGCGCCCGCCGGGCTATCCCTCGGCGCGCACGCGGGCCGCGGTGGGCATCGATCGCATCAGGTTGCGGCGCTGCATCGTGGGGGTGACCCGGTTCCCCTCGCACATGCTGCGCCAGATCTCCGCGGCCGTCAGGCGCACGGGCGTGATCATCGCCGCGTCGAAGCCGAGGTCGCGCAGCGGGCCGCAGACCGACACCGCGGTGGTCGCCTCGCCGATCGGCCCGATCGGCGAGGCGATGCATCCGAACCCGCGCACCGACTCGTCGCGCTCGAAGGCGACGCCGCGCTCCAGGATCTGGTCCGAACCGGGGAAGCGGCGGCCGCTGTAGGCGAGCAGGGCCCGGCCCAGTGCCGACCTGTGCGCGTCCCGGCGCCCGCCGATCCGGGTCGGGACGAGGGGCGCCAGCCGGCCGCCGATCTTGTCCAGGTACACGACGCCGTCGCCGTCGAGCACGGCCAGGTGCACGACCATCCCGGTGACCCGGTAGAGGTGGTGCAGGTGCCCCGCGGAGGCGGTGTGGACGCGATCCTGGTGCAGGGCCGTCGACCCCAGCTCGACGAGCCGGATGCCCAGGCTGTAGCTCCGGCCGTCGCGGCGCAACCACCGCAGGGAGACCAGGCGCTCGAGCATCCGGTGCGCGGAGGACCTCGGCAGGCCGGTCCGGAGCACGATCTCGGCCAGGCTCAGGCCGTCCCGCCCCTCGAACGCGTCGAGGATCAGCGAGAACCGGTCCAGAACGGCGCTCGGGGCGGAGGGGGAGTCGTCGAAGACCTCGTTCGGAATGGACATGACGCACGTTCCTAGATTCGGGCTGAAGCGCCTCGGACGACGCTATTTCTATTAGGAACTGTGCCACACGCGCGGGCCGGCGCGGGCCGGATCGAGGAAATCGGGCGGCCCGGCGGGCAGGCTCGGGCTCAGTCCTGCTCGGTGAGCCTCGGGGCGTCCGGCCCGAGCGGCCGGCGCAGCAGCGAGCCGCGGGTCACGGCGGAGCGGCCGAACCGGCTGTGCAGCGCGTCCATAGCGGTGTCCAGGCCGGCGGTGTCCGGCCCGGCGAGGCGGCCCCGATCGTCGAACGGCAGGGAGAGCTGCACCGCGCCGTGGTTCTCGAGGTTCGCCAGGGAGAGGCCGATCAGCGTGCAGCCGCGCTCGCGCACGAGCGGCATCGCCTCGGCGAGCAGGGCCCGCGCGGTCGCGAGCACCTCGGCGGTCCGGTCGGTGGGCTCGCGCAGCGAGCGCGACCGGGTGATCGACGTGAAATCGCCGAACCGCAGCCGCAGTTCGACGGTGCGCGCCACCCGGCCCGCGGCGCGCAGGCGCTCGCCCAGGCGGTCCACGACGGCCAGCGCCGTGGCCTCGATCTCCGCCTCGGACCTGGGACGCCGGCCGAGCGCGCGCTGCGCGCCGATCGACCTGCGCCGGCGCCCGGTG
>JBEBXD010000014.1:0-51754 GCA_040391845.1 Tsukamurella paurometabola
GGCGGCCACCGCCGCCGCACCGGTGGTTCCTCACCTGGTGCCCCCGATGGTGATGGGCCCTGTCGTGCCGGTCGCCGTCGGCGCCGGCGGGGGCGCGACGACGCCCAGCGCGTCGCGGCCCAGTACCTCGGCACCGAGCACGCAGGCACCGTCGGACCGCGATCGCGCGACCCGGCAGCGCAGCAGTGGGCGCGACGGCGATACCACCGTGCTCGCGGCCGCATACACCTCCGCGCAGCGGGTGGCGCCGGTCGCCGCGGAGACGGCGCGGCAGCTCTCGCCGGCGATGATCGCCATCCTCGGCGGCATCGCGCTCCTCGGCAGCGGCAGCTTCGCCGACGCCCTGCGCCGTGCGCACATGCGCCAGGCCCAGGCGTAAGCGGCCGGGCCTAGCCGCCCACCACGGGGAGCGCCAGCACCCGATCACTCGCCATGAACGCGCGCAGCGCGGCCGTGGCCTTGACGTCGTCCTCGTTGTACTCGAGGATCCGCTGCCGCTGAGCCGCGCGTGCGGCATCGTCGAAGCCGGCGTCGATCCCGACGCCCACGCGGTACCAGAGCATCGACGCCTCGCCGCCGGCCTCGGCGTCGCGCCACTGGAATCCGGCCACGGGCGCCACCTTCTTCAGGCCGCGGCCCTCGAGCGAGAGGAACGCGTCGCCCACGGCGTCGAACATGTCCACCCATTCCGGTGAGGCGATGAACTCCTCCACCGCGCGCCGCGCCGGCACGCCGGGCTCGCCCGCGAACCTGTCCGCCGACGCCAACAGCCACTTGTTCTCGGCGTTCTGCGAGTAGCAGTACGCGGCGAAGGTCCTGCCCGTCGCGTGCGCCTCCGCGCGCCGGTCCATGAGGAAGGCCCAGAACTGCGCGAACGAGCGGGCCTCGTCCCGCGTGGGGACCGGATCCCAGGTGACGAAGGGCCGGTAGCCCAGCTCCACCCCGTCGCGCCGCAGCCACGTGCCCCACAGGTACGCGCCGTACTCCTGGTAGCTCTCCATGTCGACATCCACCTCGACGTCGGCCCGCCGCACCCGCACCTCGGGCCGGCGCCGGACCAGCACCTGCCCCTCGCGCCAGGCGCGGGCCATCGCCCGCAGGTCCGCGATGGGGACGGGGACGTCCTCCGGCTGCGGACCCTCGTACTCGGCCAGCTGGTCGACGGTGATGACGCCCGCCTCCCGCAGCCCGGGCGCCGAGCGCCCGTCCGCGACCAGGCTGACGTCCCGCGCGAGGGTGAGCGTCTGCGCGCACTGGGGCCACCAGGGGCACCGCCGGCACTCCGCGACGCGCACCGGCTCGGTGGGCGCGGTGCCGTTGAGCACGTCCCGACGGTCCGCGAACCGCTCGTCGTAGTCCGCCAGCAGCGGCCCGACCTCGTGGACCACGATGCGCGCACCGTCGACCCCGATGCTGCCGCCGAGCAGCGTGCGCGAGGCGTAGCCCGTGTCCTGCAGCATGCGGGTGAGGTGGGCCAGGCGCATCTGATCGCCGCGGTGCTGGCGGACGCGCACCGTCCCGTCCTCGTGCGGCGCCCAGTGCGTGAGCGGCGAGGTGGTGGCGCCGGAGCCCGGATCGCACGTCTTGTGATTGACGACGATGACCGGGATGTAGCCGTCCGCGAGGCGGATCAGCAGCTCGCTGTGGCCCCGGCGGTCGTGCGCGGTGGGGAGCACCGCGTTCCAGATGCGATCGGCGCCGTTCTCCATCGCGGCGAGGGTGCGGCGCACCGCTCCCTCCCCCGGCTCGATGACCGTGAGGCCCGACAGGCTGTCGCGGACGGAGGCGCGGAAGACCGCGGCCGCCTCGACCCGCAGCTCCATGCCCGGGTCCGGATCGCCCTGCGGCGCACGCGCCTCGAGCGCCAGACGGTGACGGCATCCGGTGAGCGACCGTGCGCTCACCGGAGTCGTCGTGGTTGCGTCGTTGATGTTCACTTCCCTAGCAGTATGGCGGGCGGCACCGACAACTCGCGGAGCCGCGCTGTGCAATGCTGTAGTGGACGGCAGTACTGACCTACAAGGACGTGCACTGATGGGTTTGTTCGGCAAGAAGACGAAGTCCTCCCGCGCGGAGCGCCGCGCGCAGGCCAAGGCGCTCAAGTCCAAGGCGCGCCTCGAGGCGAAGCTCGCCGCCAAGAACGCCGACCGCGATGCCAAGCGCATCGTCAAGAGCGCGTCGAAGAGCGAGCGCAAGGCGCTGCGCGCGGATCTGCAGCGGTCCAAGATCATCGCGAAGGCCCAGGGCAAGTCCGATGCGGCCAACCTCAAGATCGCGGAGACCCAGGCCCGCGCGGCCGTCGAGGGCAAGCTGCTGTCCGAGGCGCGGCTCAAGCGCTACCTCTCCACCGCGCGCCTGCTCGCGCCCGTCGTGGTGCCGATCGCGTACCGGGCGGCGCAGGTGGGCCGGAACCAGCTGGACGCGGCGAAGGCCTCGCGCCTGGGCGTGCCCGTCGACGAGGTGGCCGCGTTCGCCGGCTACGGCGGCGGCCTCTCGGCCCGCGTCGCCGCGGCCCGTCGCTCGCTGGATCAGCTGGCCGCCACGCACCCCGACGCGGAGACCAAGGCCTTCACCACCTCCGTCGCGCAGCGGCTGGACGATCTGGACACCGCCATCACCGCGTCCGAGTCCATGCCGCCCGCGCGCCGCCGCCCGGCGCACCAGGCGATCGCCCGCGAGCTCGACGGCATCGACGCCGACCTGCTCAACCGCCTCGGCGTCAGCTCCTAGCCGGCCCCGCGCGGCGGCTCACCGCTGCCGCGCGGAGGCGTCGGAGACCATCTCCGGGCACGACGTCCCGGACCGCAGCTCGTAGTGCCAGACCTCGTTCGCGTACGTCCGGCACAGCCCGAACCGCTCCGAGTGGCGGTCCATCCAGTACGCGGCGTCCGTCGGTCCCACGTCCACGGCGTCCCCCGTCACGTGCTCCGACTCCGTCGGGCTCGCCACGAGCCGCGCCGCCGCCTCGGGCCCGTCCCGCCGCACGGCATCGTCGTAGAGGAACCGCTGGTAGCGCTGCGACCGCCAGCCCGAGGTCAGGTACATCGCGACCCCGTCGCGCTCGGCGGCCCGTGCCGCCCTGCCGATCGCCTTCCGCAGCCGGGGATCGAGGTTCGTCACCGCCGGCACGTCCGCGTCGACGGCGACCCGGTCCGGCACCAGCCCGTCCGCCTCCCCGAGTTGCCCGACGGTGCCGGGCCCCGCCGGGAGCCCCGGGAGCGTCGGGGAGCATGCCGCCAGCGACGCCGTCATCAGCAGGAGCGCCGACGATCTCGCGAGTACGTGAGCCATGCGCTCACGATGGGCCGCTCAGGTCCCGGTGCCGTCGCCGACGGTCCGCCGTCGCGTCCCGGTCGCGCCCCGAAACGTCACCAGGTCAGTGTGAGCTCGCCGCCGTCGGGGAGCGCCGCCCAGCGCGGCGCGAAATCGTCGTAGCGGGCGAAGATCCGCGTCATCAGCGCGGGATCGACGTCCGCGTCCTCGAGGGCGCCGGGCCACGCGGGCTCGGGCTTGCGGTGCCCGCGCTCGACCTCCCACAGCGCCGCGGTCAGGGACGCCAGGTACTCCGAGCGCGCCATGTCCGCGGATTGCGCCGGGCTCGGCTGCCGCTTGCGGCGGGATGCCTTGCGGCGCTCTGCCGGGTCGGCGGGCCAGAACAGCCCGTCGAGCCCGTTGGCGTCGGCGATCCGCCCGAACACCCCGCCGCGCAGGCCCGCCTCGGCCTCGACGATGAGGTGCGCCGCGTCGTGCGGCACCGGCGGCCGGCCGCCCGGGCCGCCGCGGGGCGCCAGCTCGGGGCCCTGCGCGCGCGTGATCCGCACGTCGTACCCGTTCCGGCGCTTGACGAACGTGACCTCCATGCCCTCCAGGATCCCGCCGGCGGCGGCGCCGCGCAACGGGATTTCGCCGGGCTGCGGCGGTCGGCCGAGCGCAATAGGGTGGCGGCATGTCGATGCGCGCCCGCCCGTCCCTGTCCCTGCTCGGCGCGGTCGTCCTCGCCACCACGATGCTCGGTGCGGCACCCGCACACGCAACGGCCGCACCGACGTACGTCGCGCTCGGCGATTCGTACTCGTCCCTCCCCGCCGACGCCACCGTCGGTGCCTCGCAGCAGGAGCGCGCCTGCGGGCGGTCCACGCGGAACTACCCCAAGCTGGTGGCGGCCGACCTCGGGCTCGCACCGGACGCCCTGCGGGACAACACCTGCGGCGGAGCCAAGACCGTCGACGCCTTCGGGCGACAGCACGCGGGCTCCGCGAAGACCGGATACTACGACGCCCCGGCGCAGCTCGACGGAATCACTCCCGCCACCAGGCTGGTCACCGTCTCCCTCGGCGGCAACGACGGCGACCTGTACTCCAGCATCCTCGAATCCTGCGCCGTGGCACCGCGATCGGCCGCGGTCCGCTGCACCGCCGATCAGCGCACTCGCCCGGCCCGCCTGTCCGACGACGCGGTCGCGTCCCGCCTGGCGCGGATCACCGCGGCGAACGAGCGCATCGTCCGCGCCGTCCGCGCGCGCTCGCCGCAGGCCCGAATCCTGCTGGTGGGCTACCCCGCCGTCTTCGCCGGCGACCGCACCTGCGGCGCGATCGCGCCCTTCCGCTCCGCCTCGATCCCGTGGATGCGCAGCATCCTCACCGAGCGGCTCAACGGCGCCGTCCGGCGGGCCGCCGTGAACGCCCGCGCCGAGTACGTCGACATGGAGGCACCGTCGAGGGGGCACGAACTGTGCAGCGCGCGACCGTGGATCAACGGCGTCGACGAGGTACCCAGGGCCGCCGCGCTGCACCCCTTCCCTGAGGAGGGCGAGGCGGTCGCCGTCGCCGTCGTCCACACGATCCGGTCGGGCCCGCGTCCGTGAGTGTCCCAGAACGCCGATGACCCCCTCCGCGCGGAGGGGGCCATCGTGCGGTGCGGAGCTACCGGCCGATCAGCTTGAGCGCCTTGATCGCCGACGGAACGACGTTCAGGAAGACGTTGCGGGGCACGCCCTTGATACCGCCGATGCCGATGATGCGCTGCTGCGCGATGGTCTTCGACTCGCAGTACTTGAGCAGGCCCTCGGTGCCGTGACGTCGACCGACGCCCGAGATGCCCATGCCGCCCATCGGCGCCGCGGTGGAACCCCATGCGGCGGCGTAGCCCTCGTTGATGTTGACGGTGCCGGCGTTGATCCGCTCGGCGATCTCCTGGGCCTGCTTGGTGCTGCCCGCGAAGACGGAGGCGTTGAGGCCGTACTCGGTGTCGTTGGCCTTCTCGACGGCCTCGTCGATGGAGTCGACGGGGTAGATCGACACCAGCGGACCGAAGGTCTCCGACTTGAAGCAGACGGCCTCCTCCGGGACGTCCTTGAGCACCGTCGGCTCGTAGAAGAACGGGCCGAGGTCCGGGCGGGCCCTGCCGCCGGCGAGCACCGTGGCGCCCTTGGCGACGGCGTCGTCGACGTGCGCGGCGACGGTCTCGATCTGCGACTTCGACGCCAGCGAGCCCATCTCGTTGGTGAAGTCGTAGCCGGCGCCCAGCGCGAGGGCGGCGGTGCGCTCGGCGAAGGCGCGGGCGAACTCGTCGGCGACGTCGCGCTCGACGTAGATCCGCTCGATCGAGATGCACAGCTGGCCCGAGTTGGAGAACGCGGCGCGGGCGGCACCGTCGGCCGTGTGGGCGATGTCGGCGTCCTTGGTGACCACCATCGGGTTCTTGCCGCCGAGCTCGGCGGAGAAGCCGATGAGGCGCTTGCCGCACTGCTCGGCGAGGGTGGCGCCGGTGGCGGAGGAGCCGGTGAACATGAGGTAGTCGGCGCGCTCGACGATCGCGGTGCCGACGACGCCGCCGGGGCCCGGGACCACCGCGAACAGGTCGCGCGGGAGGCCCGCCTTGTAGAGCAGCTCGACGGCGGCGAGCGCACAGAACGGGGTCTGCGAGTCCGGCTTGAGCACCACGGCGTTGCCGGCGGCGAGGGCGGCGATGCCGTCGGAGACCGCGAGAGTGATCGGGTAGTTCCACGGCGCGATCACGCCGACGACACCCTTGGGCTGGTAGCGCACGCGGGTCTTGGTGAACACGGGCAGCATGCCGTCGGTGCTCTTCTCCGCGAGGATCTTCGGCGAGTTCTTGCCGTACCAGCGCGCCGTCATCGCGACGTCCAGCGCCTCCTCCTGCGCGTACTGGCGGGCCTTACCCGTCTCCAGCTGCACCATGTCCATCAGCTCGGCGCGGTGATCGCCCACCAGCTCGGCGAACTTCAGCAGCACCGCGGCGCGGTCCTTCGCGCTGCGCGCGGCCCACTGCTTCTGCGCCAGGCGGGCCCGCTCGAAGGCCTTCTCGACGTCCTCGACGGTGCCGACGGGGATGGTGGTGACCTTCTCGCCCGAGAACGCCTCGAGGACGTCGCGCGAATCGCGCTGGTCGGGGTGGTCGATCGCGGCGAGGGCGCGAAGACGGTCGAACGTGGCCTGGGTCGGTGCTGGCATGGCCCCAGATTACCCGCTTGTTGATGCCCCCACACTCGGGTGCGCACGCGGCACTCGTGAATCCGGCGTGATTTTGACTCAGGACGCCTCTACAGACCTTTTGACCTCGAGATACGCCGGATTCACGACGCGTCCCTCCACGGCTGAGCGTACGAAACGTGTTTTCTCCACAGGCAGGCCCTCAGCGACTCCGGAGCGGCGGGCGCCGGGCACACGATGGCTCCCATGAGCACGATGGACATCCTCCAGACCCTCGCTGCCGTCGACGGCGGCGTCGTCTCCCGGCGCGCGGCGATCCGGGCCGGCGCGGATGCCGCCGAGATCGAACGACTACGGCATCTCGGCGACATCGTCGTGATCCGGCGCGGCTGGTACCGGCTCCCCGGAGCGAGCGCGGTGGTCGTGGCGGCGGTGAAGTCCGGCGCCGTCCTCACGTGCGTCTCCGCACTGCGGTTCCGACCCGGGGTATGGCTGCCGCCCGGGAACACCAAGACCCATCTGCGCCGGGAGCGGCACCGCAGGACCGGGCGGCACGAGGACTGCGACGCTCAGCAGGTGATGCGCTCGCCCCTGCGTGCCGTCGACTCGCTCCCCGATGCGCTGCGCTGCGCCGCCAACTGCCTCCCCGCCGACGAGTTCGTCGCGGTGCTCGACTCGCTGCTCCGCAGGGATCCGCCCTACACGGTGGGAGACCTGCAGGAGATCCTCGAGGACGCGCCAGGGCGCACGCGGCGGCTTCTCCGGTTCGTGGACCCCCTCGCCGGCTCGGGCACGGAATCCCTCGCCCGATACCGGCTGCAATGCCTGCACATCCGCGTGCGCAGCCAGCAGTTCATTCCCGGCATCGGTTGGGTGGACCTGCTCGTGGGCGACCGGCTGATCATCGAGTGCGGCAGCACGGAGCATCACAGCGGTGCCCAGCGGATCGTCGACAATCAGCGCGACCGGACCGCGACCCGCGGCGACTACCGCGTCATGCGATTCGACTACACGGAGGTGATCGCCGATTGGCGGAGCATCGTGCGGGAGATTCTCGACATCGTCCGCACCGACCGCCACCTCGGATCGGTGCGCGTCGTGAAAACGGGTGAATCCGATGACGAGAGCCTTCCAGAGGTCTCCTGACCCAGGATCCACCCGGTTTCCCGAGGCGATACCCTGAGGGCCATGAGCACCGTGCAGTTCACCCCCACCGCGGACCTGGTCGACGAGATCGGCGCCGACGTGCGCAGCTGCGATACGCAGTTCCGCCAGTTCGGCGGCCGTAAGCAGTTCGCGGGCGAGGTCGTCACGGTGAAGTGCTTCCAGGACAACGCACTGCTCAAGTCGGTGCTCGGCGAGCCCGGCGAAGGCCGCGTCCTGGTGATCGACGGCTCCGACGCCGAGGGCGTTCCCTCGCTGCACACCGCGCTGGTGGGCGACATCATCGCCGAGCTCGGCCGCAGCAACGGCTGGGCGGGCATCGTGGCGTACGGCGCGGTCCGCGATGCCGCCGTGATCGGCACGCTCGACATCGGCGTGAAGGCCCTCGGCACCAACCCGCGCAAGTCCACCAAGACCGGTGCGGGCCAGCGCGACGTGCCGCTCTCCTTCGGCGGTGTCACCTTCAACCCCGGCGACACGCTCTACAGCGACGACGACGGCATCGTCCTGAGGTAGCGGTCGGCCGGTGTGCGGGTCGCCCCCGGTCACCCGCACCTCGGTGCGCCGCGACGAGGAAGTCAGCGCGCCACGCGCGCCGAGCGACCGAACACCTGCACCACGTCGCCGACCACCAGCTGCCGGCCGCGGCGCGCGTCCACCTCGCCGTTCACCGTGACCTCGCCCTCGGCGATCACCGCCTTGGCCTCGGCCCCGGAGTCGATCAGGCCCGCCAGCTTGAGGAACTGCCCCAGCCGGATCGCCTCGTCGGAGATGGTCACGTCGATCGGATCGCTCACCGGTCCATCATGCCGCAGCGGCGCTACCGGGCCGCCCGCGCCTTCGTGACCGCCGCCGCCAGGAGCCGGTCGACGGTGGCCTGATCGGTGCTCCCGGTGCCCCGCACCACGAGGACGATCGACCGCACGCGGGCGAGGCCGGTCCGCTCGTCCCCGCCGCCCTTGGCGAGGGGCTTCGACGCCGACCCGTCGTCCACGGGCGTCACGTCGGAGACGTACCGGTACGTGGGCACGCCGTCGGCGGAGGGACCGGGCCCGAACGTGTCGCGCACCGAGACGGTGCGCGTATCCGGGTTCGCGAAGCTGGGCCAGGCCCTCTGGTAGGCGCCGCAGCCCTTGATCCACTCGGTGGTGAGGGCGACCACGTCGGAACCCGCCCGCTGCCGGTTCACCGTGACGGTGATGGTGGACCCGTCCGGTGCCCGGTACGCCTGCGACGCCGCGTAATACAGGTTCCAGTCGGAGCCGTCCGCCGTGCGGGAGAAGGTCTTCCCGAAGGGCGTGTAGAGGCACTGCGCGGGGCGGGTCTCGCCGTCAGTCTGGCCGTGCAGGCCGAGTCCGGAACCGTCCTCCGACCCCACGTCGCCTGGCAGCACCCGCCCCTGCGAGGGGAAGGCGTCCGCGGAGGGAAGCAGCTGCGCCAGTTCGGCGTTGCTGCGCCCGCCGAGGTCCGTGTGGTCGGGGTGGAACCGCGCCCGGTCCTCCGCGAACAGGCCCGGGTACGTGCGCGCGGCGGAGCTGTTCGGCCCGGCACTGCTCGGCCCGGCACTGCTCGACGGGGCGGGCGCGTAGTCGACGATCGGCTCGGCGCAGCCCGCGACGGCGAGCAGCGCGGCGAGCGTGAGAACGGCCCCGTGCCTCATGGGTTCCTCCCGGACGGACTGCCCCGAACGGTACTACCCTCGCCGGTGTGCTGCTCGAACTCGCGGGGACCCGCACCCACGTCGTGGTCGACGCCCCCGCCGGGCCGGCGTCGGGGCCGCCGGTGGTGCTCTGCTCGGGCCTCGCGGGCAACTGGTTCGACTGGGACGCGGTCACGGCCCTTCTGGCGGCGAGCCGCACCGTCGTCCGGCTGGACCGGCCCGGGTACGGCCTCTCCGATCCCCCGCCCGACGGTGCCGTGCCCACCCTGGGCGCGGAGGTCACCCGGCTGCGGGAGCTGCTGGACGCGCTGGGGCTGGAGTCCGCGGTCCTGGTGGCGCATTCGATGGCGAGCTTCTACGTGGAGGCGTTCCTGCGCGAGTTCCCGGGCCGCGCAGCGGGTTCGGTGCTGCTGGACGGGAGCACGGAGCCGTCCCCGCGGCCGGTGCTGCCGGACGGGGTGCGCGACGGCCTGCTGCTGCGCGCGGCCGCGGCGGGTGCGGCGATCGGGATGCAGCGCGCCGGTCCGGCCGCCCATCGCCTCCTCGCCGGAGGCGAGCCCCCGGCGGATTACTCCCGGATCCTGAAGTCGGAGAACTACTTCCGCGCCGCATTCCTGGAGAACGGCCGCTACCCGTGCTCGCGCGTGACCTGGCGGCGTTACGCTCGCGCTCCCCGCTTCCGGCCGGTGTCCCGATCACGGTGGCGGCGGCCCATACGGGGCGCGCCACGCCGTGGGCGATGCGCCGGCTGGGCCGGCAGCGCGACCTGGCCGAACTCCTGCGCGCCCGGTACGCGGTGATCGCGCCCAGCGGGCATCAGGTGATGCTCGATCAGCCCGCGCAGGTGGCGGCGCTGATCCTGGACGGGTCTACCCCGCCCGGAGGACGCGCAGGTCCGATGCGGTGACCAGCCGCTCGCCGTCCTCGGCGAGCATGCGTGCGAGGCGACGGTTCCGCAACCGGGAGATGGCCTTCGAGCCCAACAGGGTGGTGCGGCGTTGTTGCTTCACAGGAACTCCGTGTGATCTCGATGCGGAACGGTAGGTTACAGATACTGTATTGGGTCCGAGTCCGGAGGTCCAGCCCCCCATCCCCGTCGTGTCGGGCCTCACATCCGGGTTCCGGGGAGCGGCCGCGCGCGCCGCCGCTACGCTATGGGGGTTCGCGCAGAATTTGCGTCCTCACATCCCTCCAAGGAGAACCGTGTCCGATCTCGACGACCTGATCAAGTCCATCCCGCTCGCCGACATCGCCGCCCAGCTCGGCGTCTCGGAGGACGTCGCCTCGGAGGCCGTCAACCAGACGGTGCCGACGTTGCTCGCGGGCCTGCAGGCGCAGGACACCACCGCCCCGCAGGCGCAGCTCCTCGACGCCGCCGAGGGCGGCGACGGCCAGCAGATCGTGGCCAACCTGTTCGGGGAGAAGACCGATGACGTGGCCGCCGCGGCCGCCGCCCCGCTCTCCTCCTCCGTCACCGACAGCCTGGTCAAGCAGCTGCTCCCGATCCTCGCACCCATCGTGATCAGCTTCGTGATGAAGAAGGTGACCGGCTGCGGCGCGGCCGCGCCGCAGCAGCAGGCGCCGACCCAGCAGCAGGGCGGCGGCGACGTGCTCGGCAGCATCCTGGGCAACATGCTCGGTGGCGGCAACCAGCAGGCCGGCGGCGGCGCCGGCGATGTACTGGGCAGCATCCTGGGCGGCCTGCTCAAGGGCAAGTAACCCCCTCCCGACGGCGAAGGCCGGCCCCGCTCGGGGGCCGGCCTTTCCACGTTCGACGGTGCGCCGCCCTACCGCTGCGGCGCGGCGGTGGGCACGATCGGCGCGGGGAGCGCCGTATCGCCCATGAGGAACCGGTCCACCGCGGCGGCCGCGCTGCGGCCCTCGGCGATGGCCCACACGATGAGCGACTGGCCGCGGCCGGCGTCGCCCGCGACGAACACGCCCGGAACGGTGGTCTGGAAGTCGTCGTCGCGCGCCACGTTGCCGCGCTCGTTGTACTCGACGCCCAGCTTGTCCAGCAGGTCGTCGCGCTGCGGGCCGACGAAACCCATGGCCAGCAGCACGAGGTCGGCCTCGAGGGTGAAGTCGGAGCCCTCGACCTTCTCGAAGCGGCCGCCCTCCATCTTCACCTCGTAGGCCTTGAGGCCGGTGACCCGGCCGTCCTCGCCGACGAACTCCTCGGTGCTCACGGAGAACACGCGCTCGCCGCCCTCCTCGTGGGCGGAGCTGATGCGGTACATCAGCGGGTACGTCGGCCACGGGGTGGACTCGGCGCGCTCGCGCGGCGGGATCGGCATGATCTCGAACTGGTGCACGCTGGTCGCGCCCTGGCGCAGGGAGGTGCCCAGGCAGTCGGCGCCGGTGTCGCCGCCGCCGATGATCACAACCTTCTTATCCTTGGCGTGCAGCGGCGGCAGCCCGTCCTCGTCGAGGACGTCGTCGCCGACAGCCGCGCGGTTGGCCCAGGGCAGGAACTCCATCGCCTGGTGGATGCCGTCCAGGTCGCGGCCGGGGATCGGCAGGTCGCGCCACACGGTGGCGCCGTTCGCGAGCACGACCGCGTCGAAGTCCTCGTTGAGCTGTTCGACGGTGAGGTCGACGCCCACGTTGACGCCGGTCTTGAAGACGGTGCCCTCGGCGTTCATCTGGGCGAGGCGACGGTCGATGTGCCGCTTCTCCATCTTGAACTCGGGGATGCCGTAACGGAGCAGGCCGCCGATGCGGTCGGCGCGCTCGAACACCGTCACCGTGTGCCCGCCGCGGGTCAGCTGCTGCGCCGCGGCCAGGCCCGACGGGCCGGAGCCGACGACCGCGATCTTCTTGCCGGTCAGCTTGGTCGGGTGCTGCGGGGAGACCCAGCCCTCGTCGAAGGCCTTGTCGATGAGCTCGACCTCGACCTGCTTGATGGTGACGGGGTCCTGGTTGATGCCCAGCACGCAGGACGCCTCGCACGGCGCGGGGCACAGCCGCCCGGTGAACTCCGGGAAGTTGTTCGTCGCGTGCAGCCGCTCGATGCCGTCCTGCCAGCGGTCCTTGTAGGCCAGCGTGTTCCACTCGGGGATCAGGTTCCCCAGCGGGCAGCCGTTGTGGCAGAACGGGATGCCGCAGTCCATGCACCGGGACGCCTGCTTGCGCAGGGTGGTCCGGTCGAACGGCTTGTAGACCTCGTTCCAGTCCAGGAGCCGCAGGGGCACCGGCCGGCGCACCGGCAGCTCGCGCGAGTTGTTCTTCAGAAAGCCTTGCGGATCAGCCACGAGCGGCCTCCATCACTGCGTCGTCGATGTTGCGGCCGTCGAGTTCGGCGCGCTTGATGGCGGTGAGCACGCGCTTGTAGTCGCGCGGCATCACCTTGGCGAAGAGCTGGCGCTCCCTGGGCCAGTTGGCCAGGATCCGTTCCGCGACGGCGGAATCGGTGTAGCGGTAGTGCTTGGTCACGGCGTCGCGGACGAAGTCGATATCGGCCTCGTCGAGCGACTCCAGCTCCACCAGCTCGGTGTTGAGTTCGCGTTCGAACCGCCCGTCCGCGTTGTAGACGTAGGCGATCCCGCCGGACATGCCGGCGCCGAAGTTGCGGCCCGTATCGCCGAGCACCACCACGCGGCCGCCGGTCATGTACTCGCAGCCGTGGTCGCCCACGCCCTCGACCACCGCGACGGCGCCCGAGTTGCGCACCGCGAACCGCTCGCCCGCCTTGCCGGCCAGGTACACCTCGCCGGCGGTGGCGCCGAACAGGATCACGTTGCCGGCGATGATGTTCTCCGCCGCGACGAACTCCTCGGGGGCGTTGCGGGCCGGACGGACCACGATCTTGCCGCCCGAGAGGCCCTTGCCCACGAAGTCGTTGGCGTCGCCCTCGAGGCGCAGCGTGATGCCCTGCGGCACGAACGCGCCGAAGCTGTTGCCCGCGCTGCCCTTGAACGTGATGTCGATGGTGTCCTCGGGGAGCCCGTCGGCGCCGTTCGCCTTGGTCACCTCGTGGCCGAGCATCGTGCCCACGGTGCGGTTGACGTTCGAGATCGGCGTCTCGATCTCGACCGGCGCGCCGGTGTCGATCGCGATGCGCGCCTGCGTGATCAGCTGCTGGTCCAGCGCCTTCTCGAGGCCGTGGTCCTGCGGCTGGCTGCAGTACGGGTCCTGCTTCATGAACGGCGATTCGACCTGCGCCAGGATCGGCGAGAGGTCCAGCTTGCCGGCCTTCGCGCCGCCCCAGTGCGCCTGCGCGGCGGAGGTGTCCAGCAGCTGCGACTGGCCCACGGCCTCCTGCAGGGTGCGGAAGCCCAGCTCGGCCAGCAGCTCGCGCACCTCCTCCGCGATGTAGCGGAAGAAGTTCTCCACGAACTCGGGCTTGCCGGTGAACCGGCGCCGCAGCACCGGGTTCTGGGTCGCGACGCCCACCGGGCACGTGTCCAGGTGGCACACGCGCATCATGATGCAGCCGGACACCACCAGCGGCGCGGTGGCGAAACCGAACTCCTCGCCGCCGAGCAGGGCGGCGATCACCACGTCGCGGCCGGTCTTGAGCTGGCCGTCCACCTGCACCACGATGCGGTCGCGCAGGCCGTTGAGCAGCAGCGTCTGCTGCGTCTCGGCCAGGCCGATCTCCCACGGCGCGCCCGCGTGCTTGACCGAGGTCAGCGGCGTCGCGCCGGTGCCGCCGTCGTGGCCCGAGATGAGCACCACGTCGGCGTGCGCCTTGGAGACGCCCGCGGCCACGGTGCCCACGCCCAGCTCGGAGACGAGTTTCACGTGAATCCGCGCCTGCGGGTTCGCGTTCTTCAGGTCGTGGATCAGCTGCGCCAGATCCTCGATCGAGTAGATGTCGTGGTGCGGCGGCGGCGAGATGAGGCCCACGCCCGGGGTCGAGCCGCGGACCTCCGCAACCCACGGGTACACCTTGTGCGGCGGCAGCTGGCCGCCCTCGCCGGGCTTCGCGCCCTGCGCCATCTTGATCTGGATGTCGGTGCAGTTGCTCAGGTAGTGCGCGGTCACGCCGAACCGGCCCGAGGCCACCTGCTTGATGGCGGAGCGGCGCAGGTCGCCGTTCTCGTCGGGGGTGAACCGCGCCGGGTCCTCGCCGCCCTCACCGGAGTTCGAGCGCCCGCCGAGGCGGTTCATGGCGATGGCGAGGGTCTCGTGCGCCTCCGCGGAGATCGAGCCGTAGCTCATCGCGCCCGTCGAGAAGCGCTTGACGATCTCGCTGACGGGCTCCACCTCGTCGATCGGGATCGACGGACGGTCGCTGCGGAACTCGAACAGGCCGCGCAGCGAGGCGAGCCGCTTGCTCTGGTCGTTGACCAGCTTCGTGTACTCCTTGAACACCTCGTACTGCCCGCTGCGGGTGGAGTGCTGCAGCTTGAACACGGTGTCCGGGTTGAACAGGTGGTACTCGCCCTCGCGGCGCCACTGGTACTCACCGCCCACCTCGAGTTCGCGGTGCGCCAGCTCCTCGGGGCGGTCGTTCATGGCGCGCTTGTGTCGCGCGGCCACGTCGGCGGCGATCTCGTCGAGGCCGATGCCGCCCAGCTGGCTCTGCAGGCCGGAGAAGAACTCGTCGCAGATCTCCTGCGACAGACCGATCACCTGGAACAGCTGTGCGCCGGTGTACGAGGCCAGGGTGGAGATGCCCATCTTGGACATCACCTTGAGCACGCCCTTGCCCGCCGCCTTCACGTAGTTCGCGTTGAGCTTCTCCAGCGGGGTGCCGTTCAGCTCGCCGCGGATGTGCATGTCCTCGATGGTGGCGAAGGCCATGTACGGGTTCACCGCCGCCGCACCGCAACCGATGAGCGCGGCCATGTGGTGCACCTCGCGGGCGTCGCCCGACTCCACGATCAGTCCCACCTTGGTGCGGCTGCGCTCGCGCACCAGGTGGTGGTGCACGGCGGCGGTCAGCAGCAGCGAGGGGATCGGCGCCAGCAGCCGGTCGGAGTTGCGGTCCGAGAGGATGATCAGCCGGGCGCCGCCCGCGATCGCCTCGGACACCTGGGTGCGCACGGTGTCGAGCGCCTCGCGCAGGCCCTTGCCGCCCTCGGCCACGTGGTACAGGCCCGGGATCACCACGGACCGGAACTCGGGCAGCGTGCCGTCGTCGTTCACCTTGACCAGCTTGATCAGCTCGTCGTTGTTGAGGATCGGCTGGCTCAGGTGGATCTGCCGGCAGCTCCCCGCCACCGGGTGCAGGAGGTCGCCCTCGCCGCCGATGGTGCCGCCCAGGCTGGTGACGATCTCCTCGCGGATGGCGTCCAGCGGCGGGTTGGTCACCTGCGCGAACAGTTGCTGGAAGTAGTCGAACAGCAGCCGCGGGCGCAGCGAGAGCACGGCCACGGGCGTATCGGTGCCCATGGAGCCGATCGCCTCCGCGCCGGTCTTCGCCATGGGGGTGAGCAGCAGCTCGAGCTCCTCGGTGGTGTACCCGAACATCTGCTGCCGCTGGGTGACCCGGTCGTGGGGCATCACCGGGTGCGGGCGATCGGGCAGGTCCTTCAGGCGCAGCAGGCCCTCGTCGAGCCACTGCTGGTAGGGCTCCGCCGCGGCGAGATCGCCCTTGATCTCCTCGTCGGAGACGATGCGGCCCTGCGCGGTGTCCACGAGGAACATGCGGCCCGGCTGCAGGCGGGTCTTGTGGATCACGTCCGCGTGGTCGATGTCGAGCACGCCCACCTCGGAGCCGAGCACCACGAGGCCGTCCTTGGTGACCCAGATCCGCGACGGCCGCAGGCCGTTGCGGTCCAGCACGGCGCCGATCACGGTGCCGTCGGTGAAGCACACCGACGCCGGCCCGTCCCAGGGCTCCATCAGCGACGAGTGGTACTCGTAGAACGCCCGGCGGGCCGGGTCCATGTCCTGGTGCCGTTCCCACGCCTCGGGGATCATCATCAGCACCGCGTGCGGCAGGCTGCGCCCGCCCAGGTGCAGCAGCTCGAGCACCTCGTCGAACCGCGCGGTGTCCGAGCCGCCCTCGGTGCAGATCGGGAAGATCTTGTCCCGGGCGTCCTCGCCGAACACCGAGACGTCGAGCAGCGCCTCGCGGGCCCGCATCCAGTTCTCGTTGCCGCCCACGGTGTTGATCTCACCGTTGTGCGCCACGCGCCGGTACGGGTGCGCGAGCGGCCAGCTGGGGAACGTGTTGGTGGAGAAGCGCGAATGCACCAGGCCCAGGGCCGATTCCACGCGCTCGTCCTGCAGGTCCACGAAGAACCCGCGCAGCTGCGGGGTGGTCAGCATCCCCTTGTAGACGAAGGTCTGGCCGGACAGCGACGGGAAGTACACCGATTCCTCGCCCTGCGAGCCGGCGCCGGCACCGTCGGTCCCGAGCTCCCGCTCGACGCGCTTGCGGATCACGAAACACCGGCGCTCGAGGTCCATGCCGGAGAGGGGCGCACCGTCGGAATCCGTTCCGGCGATGAACACCTGGCGCATGGTGGGCATCGCGTCGCGGGCCAGCGCGCCCAGCGAGGCGTCGTCGGTCGGCTGCTCGCGCCAGCCGAGCACCGTCAGGCCCTCCTCGGCGACGATGCGCTCCACGCCCTCCGCGGCGGCGGTCGCCTCGGCGGCGGCCTGCGGAAGGAAGGCGATGCCGGTGGCGTACCCGCCTTGGTGCGGCAGCTCGAAGTCCACGACCTCGCGGAAGAACCGGTCCGGCACCTGGATCAGGATGCCCGCGCCGTCGCCGGTGTTGGGCTCGGCGCCGGCGGCGCCGCGGTGCTCGAGGTTGACCAGCGCGGTGATGGCCTTGTCGACGATGTCCCGGGACTTGCGTCCGTGCATGTCCACCACGAACGCGACGCCGCACGCGTCGTGCTCGTTCATCGGGTGGTACAGGCCCTGGGGGCCCGGGGGGACGAATCGGCTCATCGAATACCTGCCTAGTACGCGGCGCCTCACGGCGGAACGGGTTCATCAAGGGTTCGGCGATCGAAACGTCGATCACCTCAGGCATCGTTGGCTGTAGTGGGAATTCTAGATTCTCCGCGGGGGATCGCCAAATGAAAGGCCATCCTTACCCGCCACGACCTGCGCCGATATCGTCGACGGCCGCCGTCTCGCCCGCGTTTCCGCTAGGTTTCATCGACGTGACCCCGAACCCCTCGGGCGAGTTGCTGGCGATGGGCCCCGGCCTCGCCGTCGTCCTCGTCGCGCTCGCCCTGACGGGCGCCGCGGTGGCCTGGCTCGGGCGCACGGGCCACGGGCTCGCGATCCTCGGTTCGACGGTCCGCGCGACGGTGCAGCTCGCCGTCCTGGGAATGGTCCTGAGCCTGATCGTGCGGAGCCTCTGGTTCACCGCGGCGTTCGTCGTGTTCATGTCCCTCACCGCGGGCTGGACGGCGACGCGGCGCATCGTGGGCCGCCGGCCCCGCTGGCCGGAACTGGCGGCGACGACCGCGGCGGTGGCGGCCCCCGCCGCGGCGCTGACGATCGGCTTGATCGCGGCCGGTGTGCTGCCCGCACGCGGGATCGCGGTGGTCCCCGTGGCGGGCAGCGCGATCGGCGCGGCAATGGCGTCGTCCGGGCT
This sequence comes from Tsukamurella paurometabola, assembly GCA_040391845.1. GTDB lineage: Bacteria > Actinomycetota > Actinomycetes > Mycobacteriales > Mycobacteriaceae > Tsukamurella > Tsukamurella paurometabola_B. Next base: position 17,789 of record JBEBXD010000014.1, read on the forward strand.
GGCGGGGAAGCGGGCGCTGGAGGAGCTCGACCATCGCCGCGGCGAGCTGGACGCCGGCCTCTCCCTGGGCCTCGAACCCCGGTTCGTCCGGCTGGATCTGACCCGCGCCGCGGCGGCGTCCGCCCTGATCCCCGCCCTGGACCAGACGCGCACCGTCGGGCTGGTCACGATCCCGGGCGCCTTCGTGGGCATGGTGCTCGGCGGCGCGTCGCCCCTGGCGGCGGCGGTCATGCAGCTCTACGTCCTGGTCGCGATCCTGTGCGTGGCGCCGATCGCCGTGGTCGCCGTGACCTGGCTCGTCGCCGACGGCCGGTTCGAGACCGGCCGCCGGAACTACTGACGGCGCGCGGCCCGAACCCCGCTCACCGCCCGCCGATGGCGTCCAGCTCGGCGACCGCGTCGGCCGGGAGCTCCAGCGCGGCGCCGGCGATGTTCTCGCGCAGGTGCACGACCGACGAGGTGCCGGGGATGAGCAGGATGTTCGGCGAGCGCTGCAGGAGCCAGGCCAGGGCGACGGACATCGGGGTGGCGCCGAGGCGCTGCGCGACCGCGTCGAGGGCGCCGGACTGCAGCGGGGTGAAGCCGCCGAGCGGGAAGTACGGGACGAACGCGATGTCCTGTTCCGCAAGGGAATCGATGAGGTCGTCGTCCACGCGGTGGGCGATGTTGTAGAAGTTCTGCACGCAGGCGACGGGGGCGATCGACTGCGCCTCGGCGACCTGATCGGCGGTCACCGTGCTGATGCCCAGGTGCCGGATCAGCCCCTGTTGCTGCAGCTCGGCGAGCGCGGTGAACGGCTCGGCGATCGAGCCGGGACGCGGGGTGTCGAAGTCGCCGACGCGCAGGTTGACCACGTCGATCACGTCGAGGCCCAGGCGTTCGAGGTTCTCGTCGACGGCGCGGCGCAGGTCGTCGGGGTCCAGCGCGGGCGGCCAGCCGCCGGTGTCGTCGCGGCGGGCGCCCACCTTGGTGACGATGTGCAGCCCGTCCGGGTAGGGGTGCAGCGCCTCGCGGATGATCTCGTTGGTGACGAACGGGCCGTAGTAGTCGCTGGTGTCGATGTGGGTGATGCCGAGGTCGATCACGTCGCGCAGGACCTCGATCGCGGCCTCGCGGTCGGCGGGCGGGCCGAACACGCCGGGCCCGGCGAGTTGCATGGCGCCGTAACCGAATCGGGTGACGGTGAGGTCGCCGCCCAGGTCGAAGGTTCCGCCGGGAGGGGTGAGTGCAGTCATCGCCCCATCATCGCACTGCGGCGGGCCGCACCGCGATACTGCGGCGGGCCGCACCGCGATACTGCGGCGGGCCCGGCGTCAGTGCCCGTGCTTCTCCAGCCGGATCCGCCGCCAGCGCTCCATCATCTCGGGCAGCTCGGTGATCATGAACTCGAAGAAGTCCCGCATCACCGCGAGGCGCTCGGCGGCGGGGCCGTCGGGCGGGAGCTCGTCGATGCCCTCGGCCGCGAGGTCGTACCACCGCTGCAGGATCGGGTTGCGGGAGGCGAAGGCCTCGTACCAGATGTCGTCGGCCAGGGAGAGCCTGCTGTGCCGCGAGCCCGGGACGTGGGTGCGGCGGATCATCCCCGTCTGCTCCAGGTAGCCCGCGGCTCCCGAGACCGCGCCGGCGGAGACCTGCAGCTGCTGCGCGATCTCGGAGGGGGTGAGGGCGCCTTCGGGCGAGGCGAGTACGGCGGCGAACACGCGGGAGGCCATGCGCTGCATTCCGCCGTCCATGAACGCGGCGGCCATCTTCTCCACGAAGTTCGACGTGTCCATGACGGGCAGATTATCCGAATTTTTAACACTTCACAAATTTGTGAAATGGGCGTAGCGTCACCGCCATGACAACTGAAGTCGTCCGCGTCGAGGGCCTCACCAAGGCCTTCGGCAGCGCACACGCCCTCAACGGACTGGACCTGCACGTGACGCCCGGGGAGGTGCACGCGTTCCTCGGCCCCAACGGCGCCGGCAAGACCACCACCATCCGGATCCTCCTCGGCCTGATCAAGAAGACGTCGGGCACCGTCGAGCTGCTCGGCGGCGATCCGTGGCGTCAGGCCCCCGAGCTGCACCGGCGCCTGGCCTACGTGCCGGGCGATGTGACCCTGTGGCCCAACCTCTCCGGCGGCGAGATCATCGACCTCATGGGGCGCCTGCGCGGCGGGCTCGACGAGGCGCGGCGCGCGGAGCTGCTCGAGCGGTTCGCCCTCGATCCCGCGAAGAAGGCCCGGACCTACAGCAAGGGCAACCGGCAGAAGGTCGCGCTGGTGGCGGCGTTCGCGGCCCGCGCGGAGCTGATGATCCTGGACGAGCCCACCTCGGGGCTCGACCCGCTCATGGAGGAGGTGTTCACGCAGTGCCTGGAGGAGGCGAAGGCGGCGGGCACCTCGATCCTGCTCTCGAGCCACATCCTCTCCGAGGTCGACCGGGTCGCCGACACCGTGACCATCATCAAGGACGGGGCCACCGTCGAGTCCGGTTCGCTGGCGTCGCTGCGGCACCTGTCCCGCACGCGCGTCGAGGCCGTGCTCTCCCGCCCGGTGGACCTGTCCGGCGCCGCGGGCGTGCACGATCTGCAGGCCGACGGTGACCGGCTCTCGTTCAGCGTCGAATCCGCCGATCTCGGAACGGTTCTCGGCCGGTTGGCGGCCGCGGAGCCGACGTCGCTGACCAGCCGGCCGCCCACGCTGGAGGAGCTGTTCCTGCGGCACTACGACACCGCGGGGGCGCAGTCATGACCGGTCTCGCCCCGTCGCTGCGGCTCGTGCTGCGGCGCGATCGCATCCAGCTGGTGGTGTGGCTGCTGCTGTACGCGGCGATGGCCGCATCCGCCTACTCCACCGCGAAGACGAACTATCCGGACGCGGCGTCGCTGCAGTCCGCGGCTCGCGCGGCGAGCGAGAACCCCTCCCTCGTCGCGATGTTCGGCCCGGTGTACTCCGCGACCACCGGCGCGGTGGGCGTGATCAAGCTGGTGGTGATGATGGCGGCCGCGCTGGGCCTGCTCACCGGCCTCCTGGTGATCCGGCACACCCGCGCCGATGAGGAGTCGGGGCGGCGGGAGATGTTGGGCGCCAGCGCGATCGACCGGACGGCCCCCGCGATCGCGGCGCTCCTGGAGTCGGTCGGGCTGAGCGTCGCGATCGGGGTGCTCAGCGCGGCGGCGCTCATCGGCACGGGCGCCGACGCGCGGGGCAGCGTCCTGTTCGGCGCGCTCTGGACCCTCACCGGGATCGTGTTCGCGGCCTTCGCGCTGCTGTGCGCGCAGGTCACGGAGGGTGCGCGCGCCGCGCGCGGCCTGTTCGCCGTGGGGCTCGGCGTGGCCTACCTGCTCCGGGCCGTCGGCGACGTCGCGGCCATCCGGTCCGACGGTGCGCCGCCCGCCGAGCCCGGCTGGGCGTCCTGGCTCTCGCCGCTGGGCTGGGCGCAGCAGCTGCGGCCGTACTCCGACGACCGGCCCTGGCCGATCCTGCTGCTGGTCGCGGTGTCGGTCGTGCTCACCGCGGTGGCGCTGCGGATCGCGGCCCAGCGCGATCTGGGTGCGGGCCTGATCCCCGTGGGGCGGGGACGCGAGCGGGGCGGCGCGCTACTCGCGTCGGTGGAGGCGCTCAGCTGGCGGCTGCACCGGGGCCAGCTGATCGGGTGGAGCATCGGGATGCTCGCGGTGGGCCTCGCGTTCGGCGGCATGGGCAGCGCGATCGACTCGCTGGCCGGGACATCGGGGATCCGGGACATGCTGGAGCGGCTCGGCGGCGCGAACGGGACCCTGCTGGACATCTTCTTCGGCGCCGAGTTCTCGATCATGGGCATGGCGATCGCGGCCCTCGGCATCTCGGTGGTCAACACGGCCTGCACCGAGGAGACCTCCGGCCGCGCGGAGTATCTGTTGTCGGCACCGGTGGCGCGGCTGCGCTGGTACGTCTCGCACCTCGTGGCGGCCCTGATCGCGACGGCGGCGGCCGCGCTCGCGCTGGGCGTCGGCGTCTCGCTCACCGCCGGGCGGCAGCTGATCGTGCCCGCGCTGGCGACGCTCCCCGCCGTGTGGGTGATCACCGCGATCGCCGCCCTCGCCGGGGCCGTCTCGGCGCACTGGGCCGCGGTGGGCTGGGTGGTGCTGGCGCTGTGCGTGATGACGATGGTCGCGGACGTGCTGAACCTCCCCGACTGGGTGGCCGAGGTCTCGCCCTTCAAGCACGTCGCCACGCAGCCCGGCGCGGCGGTGCTCACCGGCGCGACGATCATCCTGGTCGTGATCGCCGCGGCGGGCCTGACCGCCGCCGCCGTGTCCGAGTCGCGCCGCGACCTGGCCGCGTAGGACCGGGCCACCGCCACGGAGAGACACGAAAGGACATGTCTGCCGCGGTCGTCCATACAGAAACCGAATAACCGCTGGGTGCGACGCCATGCTGGCCGGCGGCCTGCGGTTATTCAGTTTCTGTATGGACCGTCGCGCGAGAGACGACCACTCGCAGCCCCGGCCCCGGCACATGTGAGACTGTGCCCATGACGAACGAGCCCGGCCCAGACCGGACGCCCGCGCCGAGCCCGGAAGCGGTTCCACCGGTGACCGTCGAATGGGTGGCGCAGCCGGGCGACGCCCGCCGCGCGACCCTGGACTTCCTGCTGCGGCGCCGCACGTGGATCAGGCCGCTCCTCATCGGGCTGGCGGTCGGCGTGGTCGTCACCGCGGTCTGCGTCGCGACGGGCAGCGGGTGGCCGTTGGGCCTCACGATCGGCGCGGCCTTCTTCGCCGGCGTGGTCCTCGAAATGGTGCTGGTCGCATTCATCGTCGTCTACCGGCACAACCGGAAGGGCCTGGCCGCGGGCGCACGGTGGGCGGCGGGAAGCGATGCGGCGCGGATCAGGTTCGACAGCCCGATCAGCACGGTAGTGCTGGACCGCGCGAACGTGCAGTCCATCGAGCGCTCCAGGCACGTCGCTGTGTTGACGGTGCCACCGAAGCATCGGCTCGGTATCCCCGTGGCGCTGCTTCCCGCCATCCTCCCCCCAGACGGCGCGCGGCCCGATCTCATCGACTGAGACACTTGACGTTTCACCTGAGAGAAGCCGGGCTAACTTGACGAATCAAAAGCCCTGCAAATGACTACTGACCGCAGCGAGCGAGTCAGCTGCGGTCAGTGCCCTCTCAGGATAACAGCAGAGTTGCGATCATGCATATATCTCATCGCGGTCTCCTCACGCGTGTCTGCTCGGTCCGCTCCAGCAGCGAACGTCCAGCGGGGTAGGCGGCCAGGGCGGCGGGCAGGGTGCCGGGCCGCCCCGACTCCAGCACCGCCACCACCGCGCCCAGCTCGGGCGGGCCGCCGGGCTCCACCCCGAGCCGCCGCAGCGCCTGCCGCGCGACGGGCTCCGGCGAGTCGAACACCGCCACGTCGCGCCCCGTCCGCGCGCGCAGTGCCGCGAGCACCGGCTCGCGCACCAGCCCGTAGTGGGTGCAGCCCAGCACCACCGATTCGATCTCCGCGGGCGTGGCCGCCGCCGCGGCGTCGATGGCCGCCGCCACCCGCCCGCGGTCCCCCGAGTCGATCGCCTCGGCCAGCCCGTAGCAGGGGATCCGGTGCGCCAGGGCCGGATCGGCGTAAGCGTCGATCAGCGAGGTCTGGTAGTCGCTCACCGTGGCGGCGGCGGTCGCCCAGATCGCGAACGGGCGCCCCGTGGACCCCGCGGGACGGATCGCGGGCACCACCCCGACCACCGGGATCGCCGGCTCGAACCGGGCGCGCGCCGCCTCCAGGGCGTACATGGAGCCGGTGTTGCAGGCCACGATGATCGCGTCCACGTCGAAGCGGGCCGCGGCGCCCGCCATCGCGACCACGCACTCCGAGATCTGCGCGGGCTCGAGCAGGCCGTACGGCATGTTGTCCGGGTCCCGGGCCAGGACCAGCTCGGTGTCCGGCCGCACCCGCGAGAGCGCATCGGCGTAATTGACCATCCCGAAACCGGAGTCGATCACCGCAACGCGCATGACCCCCAAATTACCGGGCGAGCCGCAGCCGGAAGACGGTGGTTCCGCCCGCGCGCCGGTAGTCGACGTCACCCCCCAGCAGGCGCGCGTTGTCGCGGGCGATCGCCAGGCCCAGCCCCGCGCCGCCGCCCGCGCCCCGCGACCGCGCCTCCTGCGCCTTCGCGAACCGCCCGAACACCCGCTCCTCGTCGCCGGCCGGCACCCCCGGCCCCCGGTCGCGCACCTCGACCACGGCGCCGTCGGCGCCGCCCGTCACCGTCACCGTGACCGGCGGCGCGCCGTGCCGCACCGCGTTACCCACCAGGTTGGTCACCACCGCGACCACCCGGCGGCGGTCGGAATCCAGGGTGAGCTCCGGGACGCCGTCGAGCGCGACGGACCGCCAGCCGCGCACCGTCAGCGCCTCCCGCAGTGCCCCGACCAATTCGAAGGGTTCGCGCCGCACCTCCGCGGCCCCGGCGTCGAGGCGGGTCATCTCCAGCAGGTCGTCGACCAGGGCGGCGAGCGTGTCCACCTCCGCGGCGACCAGCTCCGAGGCCCGCCGCAGGTCCGCGTCCGGGGCGAGCGCCGCGGCCTCCTCGCGCAGGACCTCGGCGGCCGGCACCAGGGCCGCCAGCGGGCTGCGCAGCTCGTGCGAGACGTCGCCGACGAACCGCCGCGAGCGCGCGTCCTGATTCCGCAGCACGTCGATCGACTCGGCCTGCCCGTCGAGCATCGAGTTGAACGTGTCCGTCAGATCGCGGAGCTCGGCCACGTCGGTGGCAGGCAGCCGCGCCCGGGTGTCACCCTCGGTGACCCGCGCCGCGACGGACTGGATCCGGCCCAGCGGGCGGATCACCGTGCGTGCCACCAGCAGCGCCACCACGATCCCCAGCAGGGCACTGCCGGCCACGGCCAGAGCGACGAGCACGGTGAGCCGGCGCAGCCGCGGCCCCACGTCCCCGAGGGGCTGCACGGCGTAGATCACCACGCTCTCGCGGGCGCCGGCATCGCCGGGCCGATTCATGCTGTGCGCCAGCAGGATCCTCCCGTCGGAGAGCCGCTGGAAACGGTACAGGGAGGGCACCCGCACGAGCTCGGCGCGCATCGCGGACGGCAGGTCCTGCGGTCGCGCGGCACCCTCGCGCACGGTGTCCCCGTCCACATCCACCGTGTAGTCGCCGGGGAGGAAGTCGTAGGCGGGGCGGGCCCCGTCCGGGGCGCGCCGAGCGCCGGGCTCGAACACGCCCTGCCGCTCGATGCTCTCCATGTCGTGCCGGAAGGTGGTGAGCGCCGCCTCCTGCGCGTCCTGATACACCCAGTCGCGCACCACGATTCCCACCGCGAGGCCGGTGACGCCGGCGGTCAGGCAGGTGACGACCACGATGATCGCGAGGATCCGCGCGCGCAGCCCGCCGAACACCGGCGCCCGGCCGGTCACGGCACCGGCCGGAACCGGTAGCCGAATCCGCGCACCGTCTCGATGTGGCTCGGGCCGCCCGGAGGATCGATCTTGGGGCGCAGCCGCAGGATCGCGTTGTCCACCAGCCGGGAATCGCCGAGGAAGTCCTGGTTCCAGGCCATCTCGAGCAGTTGCTCGCGGCTGAGCACCTGGCCCGGATGGTCGGCGAAGGCGTACATGAGCCGCTTCTCCGTCGGCGTGAGCGGCAGCGGCGCACCGTCGCGCAGCACCTCCGCGCCCGCCCGGTCGACGGTGAGCGGCGCACCGTCGGGCATCCCCGCCCCCACCCCCGCGGACCCGGGCGTCGCGCGGCGCAGGGCCCGCGTGATGCGGGCGTCCAGCACGCGCGGACCGACGGGCTTGACCACGTAGTCGTCCGCCCCGGCCTCCAGCCCCGCGACGGTGTCGATGTCGTCGGACCGTGCCGTCAGCATGAGGATCGGGACCGTACTGGCGCGGCGGATCCGGCGGCACACCGCGAACCCGTCCTCGCCCGGAAGGCCCACGTCCAGGATCACCGCGTCCGCGGCCGCCACCCGCTCCTCGAGGTCGTCCGTGGCGCCGGCGATGTGCTCCACCGCGTGGTAGAGCCGGCCCAGCGACAGCGTCAGCGCGTCGACGATCGCCGGATCATCCTCGATGAGCAGCAGCCTGACCACCGGTGAGGCTCCCTTCCACGTCCGAGGTCCAGGCCCAGGCGGCCTGACCGACCCGGACCACCGCGGCGGCGGCCACGGCCACCGCCCATGCTCCCAGGACATCGCCCGGGCGGTGCCACTGCTGCGCGACGACCAGCACGGACACCACCGATCCGGCGCAGCCCGCGACCAGGATCGCGAGCCCGCGGTAGGGGCGCGCCGCGGACCCGACCAGGATCACGGCCAGCGCCGCCACCACGGCGACCGTGTTCGACGGGAACGAGTTGAGCTCGGGGCCGATGCCGAAACTCGGCCGCTCCAGCAGCGCCTTGAGCACGAAGGCGCCCGCCACCGTCGAGGCCAGGACGAGCGCGGCGGACACCGCCACCGTCTTCGACCGGCGGCTCGCGACCACCGCGGCCACGAGCAACCCGCCGATCGCGAGACCTGGCAGCTGGTAGCGGCCCAGCGCGCCCTCCACCGGGCTCCGCACCCCGAACGCGGCGGAGACCGCCCGCATGGTCTCGTGATCGAGGTACTGGCCGGTGTGGGTGCGGACCACCGCCAGGTACAGCCCGGCGAGGGCGAGGGCGGTGATCAGCGCCGTGGTGGCGGCGGTGAGGGGGCGAGCGGTTGCGAACATGACGTCGAGCATTGTGCCGCATCGTCGTCCGCCCGCCGCCGTTTCGCATCGGCTCCGTCGCAGTCGTGTCGCAAACCGCCGCTGCGACTGCGTCAGCCCCGGGTGAGAAGAACCGTGCGATGCCCTCCCAGCCGCTTGGCCTCCAGCAGCGCGCGATCCGATTCCTCCAACATCCGTCGGAGCAGCGCCCGCCGTGAGCTCATCGGGGGCGTGGCTCCGATCCAATCGACCGACACCCCGGCACTGACGGTGATCACCTCGCCGGTCGGTAGCGTGATCACCGCGGAATCCACGATGTGCGTGATGTTCCTCATCAGCTCCGCCTGCGTCCCCGCGATCGCGAACTCGTCACCACCGAGCCTCGCGACGATCGAATCCACGAACGCCTCCTCGAGGGCTTCGGAGAGTCCGCGCAGCACGGCATCGCCGATGAAGTGCCCGAAGCGGTCGTTGACGGACTTGAAGGTATCCGCGTCGACTATCGCCACAGCGAAGGTGCCGTGCCCCTCCGCCAGGAACTCCGCGGCGCGCACCTCGAACTCCCGGCGATTCAGCACCCCGGTCAGGCTGTCCCGCGTGGCGGCGGTCAGCGCGGTACGCAGCGACCGTTGAACCTCATCGGTGTACCAGGCGTGGAGCAGCACCACCCCGTTGGCGCCGAAGATCATCATCACGCCCTCGATGAACACGGTGCTCACGGGTGCGCCGGCGTGCAGCAGTCGCGCGGCGAGGACCGCGATCACGCATGTCGCAGCGACCACGTGCACGCACGCCGCTCTCGTCGGAACGAAGTGCGATGCGTAGGCACCGATCAGGGCGAACAACACGGCGCCGTTCAGTGCCGCCGGTCGATCCGTGATGCACAGCAGCACGGTCGCCAGGCCCACGTCAGCGTAGGCGACGAAAGCCGTACTGATCCAGGTCGACGACGACTTGTTCCACCAGATGGGGCCGATCGGAGTGATCGCCACCACCACTGCGACCGGAATCGTCGTCGCGCTGGCCGCCAGCATGATCGCGGCCCGCACCGGGTCGTCACCCGCACCGTCGCGGGCGAGGGCGGTGGCGAGCCCGAGACCGCCGAAGCCGAGAGTGAAGGCCGCGACGGAGTACCGCATCACCCGATCGGAGATCGCGATGCTCCTCAGGTAGCGCCTGTTCGCCGATCGCTCCTCGAAGGCCCGGTGCGGCGAGCGCTTGCCCTGCATGCAACCTCCTGTGCGCCGCCGATCGCCGCGCAGAAACTCCGCGCCCCCGAACAGTAGCCTCGCCCAACACACATGGTCGGCGGTTGGCGAAGCGCACACGTCCACCCGGCGCTCCCGCAGCGGGCCCGGGTGCTCACTCTCACGCCGTGGCCGGCGCTGATCGCGGTGCGGCCTCCTGCTCCGCCGCCCGGAGCACAGAGTCCAGCAGGCCCGGGTAGGCCGCGTCCATCTCGTCCACCAGCAGCCGCTGGCGGACCGTCGCGCCCAGATCGTCGCGGCGGGTGATCCCCGCCTCGCGGAGCACCTTGAAGTGGTGGCTGGCAGTCGCCTTCGTGACCCCGTCGTAGAGCTCCGCGCAGGCGAGGGGCCGCTGCTCGCGGTGCAGCCTGCGCACCATCTCCAGGCGCACGGGATCGGCCAGTGCGCTCAGCACGGTGTGCAGCGGGGAGGTCTCGGTCATGTTCTCGTTCCCTGAGATAACGGTTTGATCTTCATCGAACCGCGTGTACTGTGGCTGCAGGTTCGATGATCATCGAACTCGACGATAGCACCCGGAGGCGGCCCCATGAGCCTGACGCACGATGTCGCGGCACCGTCGACACACATCCACCCGCAGCGATGGTCCTTCGCCCTCCTGCTCACCCTCCTCGCGCTGGCGCTCGGCGTCTCCGGCCTGCCGTCGCCGCTGTACCCGATCTACCAGCAGCAGTGGCACCTCTCGGCGCTGTCGACCACCGTGGTCTTCGCGGTGTACGCGATCGGCGCCCTCGGCGCGGCGCTCACCGTGGGTCCCATCTCCGACGCCGTCGGCCGCAAGCCCGTGCTGCTCGCCGCCGTCGGCACGATCCTCGCCGGGCTGCTGCTGTTCCTGTTCGCCGGCTCCGAGTGGCAGCTGATCCTCGCGCGGTTCCTGCACGGCGCCGCGATCGGCTCGATCACCGTGGTCGCCGGCGCGGCGCTGCTCGACGTGCGCCCCACCGACGGCGCCCGCAACGGCATGCTCTCCGGCGTCGCCCTGAACGTGGGGATCGCCGCCACCGCGCTCGGCGCCGCGGCCGTCGCGCAGTACGCCCCGAACCCGCTGCGCACGCCCTTCGTCACGATGACCGTCGTGGTGCTCGCCATCGCGCTGGGCGTGATCGCGCTGATCGAGCCGCACGTCGGGCGCACCGGCGAGCGGGTCCGGCTCAGCCGGCCCGGCGTGCCCGGGGAGATCAGCGCCGATTTCTGGTTCTGCGGCATCGGGATCATCACCGCGTGGTCGGTGCTCGGCGTGTTCCTCAGCCTGTACCCGGCGCTGGTGCAGCACGTGACGGGACACCGCTCGGTGATCTTCACCGGCGCCCTCGTCGCGGTGATGGCCGTCGCCTCCGCGGTCTCGCAGTTCATCGGCGGCCGCTACCCGGCGCGGCCCACCGCGATCGCCGGCGACATCGGGCTCGCCGCCTCCCTGCTGCTCGCCGTGATCGCGGTGCGCTACGGCCACACCTGGCTCATCCTGGTCGACACCATCGCCCTCGGCGCCACCTTCGGCCTCGCCTTCGGCGGTTCGCTCCGGCACCTCGGGTCCGTGGCCCCTGCGCACGCCCGCGGCCAGGTGATGAGCGCCTACTACCTGCTCGGGTACCTCGCGATGGGCGTGCCCACCGTGATCGCCGGCTACCTCGCCACGCAGTACAGCACGGCCACGATCTTCCCGTGGTTCGCCGCAGCCGTCGCCGGGGCGTGCCTCGCGGCCGCCGCCATCGGTCTGCGGGGCAGACGGTCCGCCGCGCTCGCCTGAACCCGAGGGCCGCTCAGCCGCCGGCGGTGCCCGAGCCGGTCGCGCCGGCGGACGGCGTCCCACTCTCCGGCGTCTCGCCGGCCTCGCCCGACGGCGTGGGTTCGGCCGACGTCGTCAGCGGGACGCCGTCACCGTCGAGCGGGATGGCGCTCCCGGCCACCCAGGTGGACCACGGCACCGACCAGTCGCCGTTCTGCCACTGCTCGAGCGCGGGGCCGCCGGTGTTGCGGACCTCCACCACATCGCCCGGCCGGCTGATCCCGAAGAACCACTCCGCGTTGGCGGGACTCAGGTTCAGGCAGCCGTGCGACTGATTGCTCACGCCCTGCGCCCAGATGTTGTCCAGAGCGTGCAGGTAGATCCCGTCGTTGCTGATCCGGGTGGCCCAGCCGATGGACTGCTTGTACCCGAGCCGCGAGTTGATCGGCAGGCCGTAGGTGGACGAGTCCATGATCACCGGGTTGGCCTTGTCCAGCACGGTGTACACCCCGCGCTGCGTCCAGAAGTGGAACGTCTGGCCGTTGATCACCTCGGTGCCGCCCTGCCCCATCGAGGTGGGCATGGACCGCACCATCTGGCCGTTGACGAACACCTGCACCTGCTTGGTGTTGTCGTCGGCGATGGAGACGTGCGATTCCCCGATGCTGAAGGAGATCGAGACGTCCTTCTCGCCCCACAGCCCGGGGCTGACCTGCTTGCCGAAGGCGTCCACGCTGATCTGCACCTTGGTGCCGGAGGGGTAGTACTCCTTGGGGCGCCACGCGACCGTCTGGTCGGTGGTCCACATCCAGGCGCCCTTCACCTCGGGGGTGGTGGTCACCCTGAGCAGCTTCTGGGCCATCGCCCGGTCCTTGATCGCCTCGTCGAAGTGGACGACCGCGACCTGCCCCACGCCGTACACGGCACCGTCGGTGAGTGACATGCCGCCGGTGTTCTCGAAGTACGGGAGCGTCTTGTTCGTCTCGTCGACGGTCACCGTGGAGAAGGTGCTGCGCTTCTCCCGCTGCTGCCCCAGCGTCTCGTACTTGACCACCAGCGTGTACTCGCCGTTGTAGGCGAGCGGCTCGGACGCCTTCCAGGTCAGCATGTCCGTGGAGAGCTTGCCCTCGACCGGGGCGCCCTTGGCGTCGGTGAGCGTGACCGACCCCAGTACGGCCTTGGCGATCGTCACCGTGACCGGCGTGATCGGGCTGACGGCCTTCGCATCGCCGGCCGGGCTGAAAGTGACCTCCGCCGGGTCCGGCGGGGGCGTGGAGGGGCCCGCGCTCTTCCCGCCGCCCGTCAGGTCCCCGATCGTGCAACCGGCGGCCACGAGGGGCACCGCCGCGGCGGCGCCCACCAGGACCGCGCGACGGCCGATGCGTTCGTTCAACATGCTCACTGGTGAATCCCCTCACTGATCACATGCGAGTCTAACGATACGAGCCGATTCCGCCCTGCTCGTAACGCTCCCGATGCATCGCCTCGCTCAGCGGGCGCCGGTCGCGCCACCCGAATCGCTCCAGGTCGGGCACCGTCTGGAGCGCCGTGACGGGGCCCACGCAGAGCCACGCGACCACGTGCGCGTGGTCGGGCACGCCGACCAGTTCGCGCAGAAAGGGCTCGCGGTAGAACGAGACCCAGCCCACGCCGATGCCCTCGGCGGTCGCGGCGAGCCACAGGTTCTCGATCGCGAGCGCCACCGAGAGGCGGCCCGTCTCGTCGATCGTGTGCCGGCCCAGGATGTGCGCGCCGCCGCGCGCCGGATCGTAGGTGACCACCACGCCGGTACGGGAGGATTCGATCCCCTCGACCACGATCGGGTTGAAGGTGTCCCTGCGCTCGGGCGGCAGCGAGCGGGCGAAGTCGTCGCGGCACTGCGCCACATGCTCGGCGAAGCGGGCGAGCGCCCGCGGGTCCTGCACGACCACGAAGTCCCAGGGCTGGGTGTTGCCGACGCTGGGCGCGCTGTGCGCTGCGCCGAGGATGCGCACCAGGCGGTCCTCGTCGATGCGGTCTCCGGAGAACTCATTGCGCACGTCCCGTCGGCGCCCGATGGCCTCGAAGACGTCCATCAGGGCCCGTGTCCGGTCGCCCCGTCGCCCGCGGGTCCGCCGTCCGTGTTCCCGCCGTCCGCGACACCGGCCAGGGAGTCGAGGGCGGCGCCGGTGAGGCGCTGCGTGGTCCACTCGTCCATCGGCACGGCGCCGATCGAGCGGTAGAACCCGATGGCGGGCGAGTTCCAGTCCAGGACGGTCCATTCCAGGCGGGCGTACCCGTTCTCGCCGCACTCGCGCGCCAGCGCGGCGAGGAGCTGCTTGCCGTGGCCGGCGCCCCGCGATCCGGGACGCACGTACAGGTCCTCGAGCCAGATCCCGTGGGTCCCGGTCCAGGTGGAGAACGTGCGGAAGTACACGGCCATCCCGACGGTCGCCTCGGCACCGTCCGGACCGGGCTCGGTGGCGATCCGCGCGAACACGGCCGGAGCGGGGCCGAACAGCGCGGCTCGCAGTTGCTCGGCGGTGGCGACGGCCGAGTCCGGTTCCTTCTCGTACGCCGCCAGCTCGGCGATCATGGTCAGGATCTCCGGGACGTCGTCCGGCGTGGCGGGCCGGATCACGCGCCGCCCTCCGCGGCCGCGGCCTGGGCGGCGATCGCGGGCATCAGGCACTCGCGGACCACGCGGCCGGCGGCGTACGGGTCGTCGAAACTGATCAGGCCGTCCGGGGCCAGCAGCACCGAGTGCCCCACGCGCGCGAAGACCTCCGCGATCGGCTTCGGGTCGAACACGGGCAGCTGGCCCTGCTCCTGGAAGCCCGCGATGATGTTCGCGGCGAACTCCCGGCCGATCTCGATGAGCATGCCGCCGCCCTGCGCGATCATGGGCAGGCCCACCACCACGTTGCCGTCGCCGATACCCCGGATCAGCGGCCGCCGGTGCGCCTCGCGCAGGAACGCCACGAACCCCTCGGTGAGCGCCTCCTCGACCGATTTCAGGCCCTGGACCTGCTGCTCCACCGTCTTGAGCAGCTGCTCGGCCTCGTACCGGATGGCCTGCTGGACGAGGTTGTCCTTGCGGTTGAAGCGGCGGTAGACGGTCGCCACGCCGATGCCCGCGAGGTTGGCGACGTGCTCCATCGTGGTGCGCGAAATGCCGACGCTACCGATGCTCGCCACCGCGGCGGAGAGGATGCTCTGCGCGGTCTGATCGTTTCTGCCGGGACTCACAACACCCGATTCTATGCGGGAGGAGCTTCCGGGGGTTCCCACTAGCTGCGGGCGGCATCGATTCTCTATTATTACAAGCGGCGCTCGTAGAAATAGCCCGGAGACACGGAGCGCCCGATCCGGGAGGAGCATGGAGCCATGAGCGAAGGCCGGAGCAAGCCGAACCTGCTGCAATTCATCCCGTACGCCTACGGCCGCAAGGTGCTGCCGCAGTCGATGCACGACTGGGTGGCGCGCGACCTCGCCGGCCCGCGGGCCGCGTGGCGCACCGTGGTCCGGTTCGCGATTCCCTGCTTCATCATCCTTGTGCCGTTCTGGTTCTTCCCGACCTCGGTGCTGAACAAGGCGACGATGACGCTCCCCATCTTCATCCCGTTCGTGTACTTCGCCATTGCCCTGAACAAGATCTATCGGCGCGCCCGACTGCGACATCACGGCCTCGACCCCGACCTCGTCGATGTCCTCGCCCGGGAACGAGAGGCGGACCTGCACGCCGACTACGTCGCCAAGTACGGGCCGCGGGACAACTGATGTACGTCGCCGCACCGGACCGCGCCGGCGAGGAGCGTGCCCGCGAGATCGTGGCGGCCGCCGGAATCGGCACACTGTTCTCCGCGACCGGCGGACTCGATGCCACGACCCTGCCGCTGCTCTGGGAGGGCGGCACCGCGATCGGCCACCTGGCGCGGGCGAACCGCCACTGGCACGACCTCGAAGGGGCCGACGTACTCATCGTGGTGACCGGCCCCGAGGCGTACGTCTCGCCGAGCTGGTATCCGTCGAAGACAGAGCACGGTCGGGCCGTTCCCACGTGGAACTACAGCGAGGTGCACCTGCGTGGCAGGGCGCGAATCCTCGAGGACCCCGAGTCCGTGCGCGACATCGTCGAACGGCTCACCAGCCGGCACGAGGCCGGTCGTGAGGCCCCGTGGTCGATCGACGACGCACCCGCCACGTTCATCGCACAGCAGCTCAAGGCGATCGTCGGAGTCGAAGTCACCGTGCACGAGTCGATCGCGAAGCAGAAGTGGAGCCGAGGCCGCTCCGCCGCAGATGCAGAGGGCGTCCAGGCCTCCCTCGATCTCACCGCGGAAGCCGCGGCCCGAGAGATGCGCCGCGCCCGCACCGATACGTGACGCACGTCCTACTATCGGTGGCATGGCGCTCACCGAACTGGTCCAGAAGCTGTCCCTGAAGATCCCCACGCCGGTGGTCGCGGGCGGCGCGAAGCTGCTGTACGGCCTGCCCCGCGGCGTGAAGCAGCGGCTCGGCACCGCGCAGACCGTCGACGACAACGAGCTGGATCTCGACCCCCAGATCACCCTGGTCCTACTGCGGGCGCAGGGTGTGGACGGGCTCTCCGGCTCCCGCGACGTGGCGCACGCCCGCGCGTCGATGCTCAAGCTGAGCCAGGCGGTCGGGGCCGGCGCGGGCGCGACGGTCGGCGCGCGTGGCCTCATGGTCGACGGTGCCGCCGGCCCCCTCCCCGCGCGCCTGTACACGCCCGCCGGCCTGGAGGCCGGCTCGCCGCTGGTGGTGTTCTTCCACGGCGGCGGTTTCGTTCTCGGCGATCTCGATTCGCACGACGCGCCGTGCCGGTACATCGCGGACCGGGCGCGGGTGCGCGTACTGGCCGTGGACTACCGGCTCGCGCCGGAGACGATCTTCCCCGCCGCCGCGGACGACGCGGTGGCGGCGACCGCGTGGGCGCTCACCCACGCGGATCAGCTGGGCGCCGACCCCGCCCGAGTGGCGGTGTGCGGCGACAGCGCGGGCGGCAACCTCTCGGCCGTCGCCGCGCGCGAGCTCGCCCTGGCGGGCGGGGCGCAGCCGGCGTTCTCGCTGCTGTTCTACCCGGTGACCGGCGCCGACCCGGCGAACCGCAGCCGCGACACCTTCGCCTCCGGCTACTTCCTCACCCGGGCCGATATCGACTGGTTCCACGACCAGTACACCCCGGAGCCCGGCCAGGACACCGACCCGCGGTTCGACGTGCTGCACGCCGACGGCCTCGCGGGCATCGGGCGCACGCACGTGGTGGTCGCCGGGTTCGATCCGCTGCGCGACGAGGGCGCCGCGTACGCGCAGCGCCTGCGCGACGCCGGGGTGGAGGCTACGACCCAGCTCGCCCCCGGTGAGCTGCACGGATTCCTCAACCTGGTGGGTGTGAGCGCGGACGCCCGGGTGGACGTGGACGCCGCGCTCGACGTGCTGCGGGACGCGCTGCGGTCCCGTTAGCGACAACAACTGTTGGGGATCGCAGTCGCGGCGGGAACACGCAAGTCACGAAAGGTGGCACCTGTACGCGTACACCACGTATCGTGGGCTGTGCGGCCGCCATATGACGTCTCCCCCCACGTCGGTGGCTGCATGATTGAGCCTTGATACCGGTTCCCCCTCCTCCCCCCATTCCGGGAGCCGGTATCAAGGCCTTTCCCCCGGGGCCCGCCCCCGAGCACCCCCCACCTCCCACTTCGCGTTTTCGGGCCGAGCGCCCGCGCGTGGATACTGGAGGGGTGACGGATCTGACCACGGCCGCGTCGGACGCTCCCGGCGCGTCCGACGCCCCCGCCGCGGCGGCCGAGCGGGCGCAACGCACCTTCCTCGACGTCGGCGGCATGACGTGCGCCGCGTGCGTCGGGCGGGTCGAGCGCAAGCTCAACAAGCTCGACGGGGTGCGCGCAGTGGTCAACCTGGCCACCCGGACGGCCACCGTCGAACACGCGCCGTCGATCACCGTCGACCAGCTGACCGGCACCGTCGAGGCGGCCGGGTACACCGCGGCCCCGAAGTCCCCGAACCCGCGCCGGGTGATCCTCGCCGAGGAGCGCGAGCGGCGCGACGTGCTGCGCCGGCTGATCGTCTCGCTGGTGCTGTTCGTGCCCGCCGCGGACCTGTCGATCGTGCTGGCGACGATCCCGTCCACCCGGTTCCCCGGCTGGCAATGGGTGCTGCTCGCACTCAGCCTGCCCGTCGTCACGTGGGGCGCCTGGCCGCTGCACAAACGGGCCCTGCAGGGCGCCCGGCACGGAGCCGCCACCATGGACACGCTGGTATCGACGGGCATCGTCGCCGCCACCGCTTGGTCGGTCGTCACGGTGCTCACCCCGGGCCGGCAACGGCCCGATCCGCACGGCTTCGTCAACGCGATCCTGCACTCGGACCCGATCTACCTCGAGGTCGCGATGGGCGTCACCGTGTTCGTGCTCGCGGGCCGCTACTTCGAGGCGTCGGCGCGGGCGAAGGCGGCGTCCGCGCTGCGCGAACTCGCCACCCGCGGGGCGCGGGAGGTGTCGGTGCTGGTCCGGGACGGTTCCGAGCTGCGGATCCCCGTCGGCGAGCTGCGCGAGGACCAGCTGTTCGTGGTGCGCCCCGGCGAGACCATCGCGACGGACGGCGTCGTCGAATCCGGTTCGGCGTTCGTGGACAACTCGGCGATGACGGGCGAGTCGCGCCCCGTGCCGGCGGGCCCCGGCGACGGCGTCGTCGGCGGCACCGTCTGCCAGGACGGCCGGCTCACCGTGCGCGCGACCGCCGTCGGCGAGGACACGACGTTCGCGGCGATGCTCCGGCTGGTCGAGGACGCGCAGGCCACGAAGGCGCGGATGCAGCGCCTCGCGGACCGGGTCTCGGCAGTGTTCGTGCCCTGTGTGTTCGCGATCGCGGCGCTCACCTTCGTGGGGTGGCTGGTGGGCAGCGGCTCTATCGATCACGCCGTCCGCGCCGCGATCGCGGTACTCGTCATCGCCTGCCCGTGCGCGCTGGGCCTGGCCACGCCGGTGGCGTTCATGGTCGCGTCGGGCCGGGGCGCGCAGCTGGGCGTGTACGTGCGCGGGCATCAGGCGCTGGAGGCGACGGAGACCGTCGACACCGTGGTCTTCGACAAGACCGGCACGGTGACGACAGGGCTCCTTACGGTCGCGTCCGTGACCGTCGCGCCCGGGTTCTCCGAGGAGGCGGTGCTGCGGCTCGCGGGCGCGGTGGAGGCGGCGTCGGAGCACGCGGTCGCGCGGGCCGTACTGGAGCGGGCCGGCGCGGATCTTCCTGCGGTGGACGACTTCCGGGCCGTGCCCGGCCTCGGCGCGTCCGGCTCCGTCGATGGTGCGACGGTGCGCGTCGGCTCCCCACGGTTCGCCCCGCCCGGGGCCCTGTCCGGGGCGGTCGAGACCGCCGCGGGCGCCGGGCGGACCGTCGCGGTCGTGGAGGTCGACGGTGCCGTCGCCGCGGTGCTCGAGGTGGCGGACACGATCAAGCCGGATGCGGCGGCGGCCGTCGCCCGGCTGCACGCCGCCGGTGTCCGGACGGTGCTGCTGACCGGAGACAACGCCGCGGCCGCGGCGAAGGTCGCGGCGGAGGTCGGCATCGAGGACGTGCGGGCCGATGTGCTGCCCGACGGCAAGGTCGCGGCGGTGCGGGAGCTGCAGGCCCGGGGCCGGCGGGTGGCGATGGTGGGCGACGGCGTGAACGACGGCCCCGCCCTGGCCGCAGCGGATCTGGGGCTGGCGATGGGCACGGGCACCGATGTCGCGCAGAGCGCCGCGGACGTGGTGCTCATGCGCGAGGAGCTCTCCGCGGTGCCGGACGCCCTGGGCCTGGCCCGCGCCACGCTGAAGACGATCAAGACGAACCTGCTGTGGGCGTTCGGTTACAACGTGGCCGCGATCCCCGTCGCCGTCGCGGGCCTGCTGAACCCACTCGTCGGCGCCGCCGCGATGGCGTTCAGCTCGTTCTTCGTGGTGTGGAACAGCCTGCGGCTGCGCAGGTTCGGGGCGCGCTGACGCTCAGAGGGCGTGGAGGATCGGCCATACGACGGTGCCCGCGGTGACCACGGCGGCGAGCGCGGCCAGCGCAGCGAGCGGCCACCGCCGCCGGATCCGCCCGGCGGCGAACAGCCGGGTCAGCAGGATCACCGCGAGCGCCGCGATCGGGAGCTCGGCGTACTTCTGGTACAGCTGCGCCCCCGCCAGCAGGACCGCGGCGAGCCCGACCAGAGTGGCGGCGAGGACCGCGCCGTCGCGCGCGGGAAGCATCCGCGCCGCCACCGTCGCGGCGAATCCCCCGGCGAACGCGAGGATCACGAGCGCGGGCGAGCGTCCTGCGACATCGGGGAGCGCACCCACCACGGACCAGACGAGGCCGCCGCGGCGCGCGTCGTCGGGCGCAAGGGTTGCGGCGCTGGAGAAGACCAGTGCGGGCAGTGCCACGACCGCGCCGACGAGCGCCGCCTCCCGCGTCCACGCGCGGACGTCCGAAACGGTCGCCACCGCGAGGACGAGCGGTACCACAAACACGGCACCGACCGCCGCCACGAACGACGGCGACACGGGGCTCAGGTGCATCGCGTTCATCGTCCGCCCCGCGGGAGGAGCGATCCCGCCCCACAACAGGGACAGCCCCGCGAGCGTGACGAGGCCGGGCCCGCAGATCCGGGCGAGCGCCGCCGCACCGGGCCACCGCGGACCGTCGCCGCCCAGGGGGAAGCAGGCGGCGGCGCACGCGGGAAGCAGGAGCCACACGGAGTTCTGCCGGACGGCGATCGCCAGGGCGATGAGCACCCCGACGGCGAGCCGGGCACGGGCACCGTCGGACGCCAGGCAGAGTGCGAGCGCACCGAACGCGAACAGCAGGGCCGCGTCGTCGGTGAGCATCCACAACGCGGACTGCCAGAAGTAGGCCGACAGCAGCAGCGGCGCCGCCGCCCGGCCCGCCCACGTCGGCGCCGCGCGGGCGTAGGCCACCGCGAGAACCGCGAGCGCGACCGCGAAGATCGAGGCGACCGCCTGCGTCGCCGCCGCACCCAGCCCGACCGGCCCGGTGAGCGCGGCCAGCACGAGGTGGTAGAGCGGCCCCGTCGCCGTGGGGAGGCCGACGAGGTCCACGTGCGGGAACGATTCGCGCAGCAGCATCACCGAGGGCAGGTGGAAGTCGCGCTGATCGTCGCCGGCGGAGGTGACCACGACTCCGGCCGCCGCGACGACGGTGCTCGCCGCCGCGACGACCGCGCCCGCGGCGATCGGCGCGGCCCACCCGCCGGGCCGGGCGGGGGTGGTGGTCGAGCTCGGCGCGAGGGATGGCGTCACGAAGACCGATGCTATCGCGCCTGTTGCGATCGCAGTACCGGCCCACCCGCCCCTCGGCACGCGGAACGCCGGGCGCCTGTGCGCTCAGAGCAGCTCGGGCTCGGAGTCCTCGTCGCGGTTGCGCCATGCCCAGTGCAGCACCAGGCCGAGGGTCACCAGGGCGATCGCCGCCTCGTCGGTGGCCCAGGCCACGACCCCGCCGACGAACTGGTCGCGGTGCAGGTCCGTCATCCACGCGAAGTCGAGGTAGAGGTACAGCCGGGAGCCGACGAGGCCGTCCATGGTCATCACGACGAGCGCGTAGACCATGGTGATCGGCATCATCGCCAGCAGCATGCCGATGCGGCCGATGAACGGCAGCTCGCCCGGGACCGG
This sequence comes from Tsukamurella paurometabola, assembly GCA_040391845.1. Taxonomy (GTDB): domain Bacteria; phylum Actinomycetota; class Actinomycetes; order Mycobacteriales; family Mycobacteriaceae; genus Tsukamurella; species Tsukamurella paurometabola_B. Next base: position 39,149 of record JBEBXD010000014.1, read on the forward strand.
GTCGATCTGGAACACCCGCCAGTAGAACAGGAATCCGCTGAACAGCAGCGCGGCGTAGATCGCGAGGTGGCCCCAGTGGTAGCGGCCGATGCTGTCGAACAGGGGCGTGAAGTAGAGCCCGTAGAGCACGGCGGCGAACAGCGCGAGCTGCACCACCGGCCGCATCAGCACCGCGAACGAACGCGATGCGAGCAGCGTCTCCAGCCAGCGGGCCGGCGCGCCGGTGAGGGTCTGCCGCGCCAGGGTGATGGGCGCGCCCAGCAGGAGGAACACCGGCACGATCGAGGTCATCAGCATGTGCACCACCATGTGGGCGCTGAACATCGCGTTCGAGTAGGTGCGCAGGCCGGAGCTGGACAGCGTGAGCAGGCAGACGCAGCCGAGAACGAACAGCACCGAGCGGTACCAGGGCCAGTTCCCGGTGCGCCGCACCAGGAGCAGGTAGCCGACGGCGAGCGCGATCGCGAACGGGGCGAGGTTCAGGTCCGGGCGCCACAGGGTGAGGAAACCGGCCGCGTTGGGCGGGTCCGGGAGGTCGTATCCGAGGAACACCTGGCCCACGGTGAAGCGCGAGCGCAGGAACGGCGGCGGCGTGAGCTCGGAGGCGGCCACGGCCGTGCCGAACGCGGCGGTCAGCAGCGCCGCGGCGGCGGGCAGAGCGCGCAGCCACTGCGCGGCGGCGGCCGCGACGGCGAGTGCGGCTGTGGTCAGCAGCAGCCAGCCGTACCAGGTGACCCACAGGTCGGACCCGGGCGCCAGGACCAGCGCGATCACCATGCCGTTCGCCAGGACCACGGCGGCGAGCACGGGGCCCACCCAGCGGCGTTCGGGGCGCGACGGAAGCCGCACCGCGGTCCACAGCCCGCCCAGCCACAGGGCGGCGGCCGGGGCCAGGGTGCACAGCGCGGCGGTGGTGTAGTCGTGGTTCGGGCCCTGCGCCTCGTTCGCGGTCACCACGATCGCGAGCAGCCCCACCAGGGCGGGGAGCAGCATCCACAGGTGGGCGATCCAGCTGAGCGCCGTCCGCAGCGCCGAGTACACGATCACGGCGCACGCCAGCGAGACGATCCAGCCCTTCGCCGTCTCGGACGCCGACAGCAGCGAGCCGAGCCCGCCGACGCGGTAGGTGGCGAGGAGATCCTGCGCCCCGCTCTCCGAGGCGGCCAGCGGGACCATCGCGACGGAGACGACCGCCCAGGCGGCGGCGTACCGTCGGGCGTGCAGTTGCGCGAGGTAACCGCGCAGGCCCAGCTCCGCGGTGTCGAGGGCCCGAGTACGGAACACGGCGTACCCGACGGTGCCGAACGTGAGCGCCGCGGCGACGGTGCCGATCAGCCGGCCGACGGCGGCGCCGTACGCGGTGAGCGCCCCCGGGTAGGCGTCGCCGTTGACGAGGTAGCGCAGCTCGCCCTCGCCGGCGATCAGCCAGATCACCACGGCGAGGGCGGCGGCGGAGCCGAACACCAGGGCGGCGATGCCGGCCGGGCGGGCCGCCCCCGGCGACCCGTCGGTCATCGCAGCGCCGGGGGTCTCCTGCGCCACCGTCGACAAGCTACTTCGCGTCCTTGATCTTCTTCACGGACTTGTCGAAGAAGGAGTCGAACTCGCCGCGGTCCGGGTCGCCGCCGAGGCGGGTGCCCTGCACTGCAACGGTGTAGCCGCGCAGCGAGGCGACCCCGAACAGGACCTTCTGGTGGATCGGGAACGAGTCGGCGCCCTTCGTACGGGTGCCGTCGAGGACGATCTCGAAGGTTGCCCGCTGCGTGTCGGACGCGACCTCCTTGGTGATCGCGCGCACCTTGATGGCGCCGCCCTTCGGGTCGGCCGTCTCGATGCTGACATCGGAGCACAGCTTGAGCAGGCCCACCTTGAGCGTGTCCACGTCGGCGTCCTTGGCGACCAGCGTCTCGCTCAAGGACTTGCGGTCCTGGTCCTGCACGCCGGCGATGGTGTCGCCGTTGCCCTGCCCCTTGGCGGCGGCCAGGATGTTCTTGCACTCCGGCGGAGTCACCTTCGCCGAGTCGACGAGGGTCAAGGGGTCGGCGCCCAGCTCTGCGGCGAGCCGCTGCTGCGGGGCGGGGACCACGATGTAGCCGCTGGGGAAGTCGCTGGAGTTCGCCAGCAGCTCCGACGCGGGCGCGGTCGGTGTGGTGGTGGTATCGGGGTCGGCGACCGCGATCCCACCGGTCAGGCCGGCGACCAGTGCGGTCGCGGCGGTGAGGGAGGCGGCACGACGCAGTCCCGCTCGCTTGAGGTCAGTCTTCGCGTTCATCGAATCCTCTATCCGTTTTCCCGGGCCCGGCGTTACCGGGCGCCTCGCCGCAGGAGTGCCGTGCGGCTCAACGCGGCCACGGCCACCATGATCTCCGCCGCGGCGAAGACGATCATCAGCGTCATCCAGGGCTGCATCGAGCTCATCGAATGACCCATCTCACCCATGTCCATGCCGGGCATCGAGTGGTCCATGCCCGTCGCGGGCCCGTGCATCGCCGACATGAGCACCGGGTGCAAGGCGATCATGATCGCGCCCATCGCGGCGGTCAGGAGCCAGGCGCGCACCGTCGGATTGCGGAACAGGCACACCGAGCAGTGCGCGCACCCGATCAGCATCGCGGCCACGAGGATCGACACCACCCAGCTGTGCTCGCCGAGCATCGGCAGGTGCACGAGGGAGGTGGCGAGGGCGATGGCCGCGCCGACCCACCCCCAGATCCGGGTGGTCCGCGTCATCCGTGCGCCGTCCGTGTGCTCGTGCCTCACGCGGGCGATCCTACCTGGGATTTCCCGGGAATCAGAATCCCCCTCGGCGGGGGCCGGGGAGGGCGCGGTCCCCGTGCTAGGTTGTGCCGACGGCACATCGGACGCCGCCCGTACCGGAGGATGCGCAGTGACTGACGACGGGTTCGATTCCCTACTGTCGACGATGGCGGAGATGTCCCGGAACATCGCGCAGACCGGGTCGCTCGAGACCACGCTGCGCAGCGTCACCTCCGCCTGCGTCGAGCTGGTCCCCGATGTCGCGGGCGCCTCGATCCTCATCGTCGAGGGGCCGGAGAAGTACGGCTCCCTCGCCCCCACATCGGAACTGACCGAGCGGCTCGACGCCCTGCAGCACGAGTTCCAGCAGGGCCCCTGCTGGGACGCGGCGACCACGAATCCGGCGACCCGGGCCCCGGACCTGCGCACCGACGAGCGGTGGCCCGATTTCGGGCCCGCCGCCGTGCAGGCGGGAATCCTGAGCATGCTCTCCTTCCGATTGTTCACATTCGATTCCCGGGTGGGCGCACTGAACCTGTTCTCGGAGAAGGTCGATGCCTTCACCGACGAATCGGAGACCGTCGGCGGAATGCTCGCGACGCAGGCCGCGACGGCGCTCATCGCCAATGATCGCGCCCTGCAATTCCGTTCCGCCCTGGCGAGCCGCGACATCATCGGGCAGGCCAAGGGAATGCTGATGGAACGATTCGACGTGGATGCGGTGCGCGCATTCGAACTGCTCGCGCGCGTATCCAACGACAGCAACGTTCCTCTGGCTACGATCGCGGAACGCGTGGTCGAGAAGGGTCCGGCGAGCCGCCCCTCGACCTGAGCGAGCCGCAGGAAAAGGGCGGGCGTCGGAACCGCGCCACCCCGGTTGTGTCCGTGCTAATGTTCCGCCGTACCCGGAGCGATCGTCGTTCCGAGTGCATTCCGCATTGAGACCACGGTGCGACCGCTCAACCGGTTCGGGCATTCCCGTCCTTCGGTATGAAGCGCGCGCCGTCGGTTCGCGAGTATCCGCGTTGCTCTCGCCGAATCCCGCGTCCACTGCGCGTCTCTTTCTCATCGAGCGGCCCACCGGGATACGCCCAGGAAAGAAGGAGACAATGCAACTCTCATCAGCCGTCGTCGAGGCGAACCTCGGATTCGATGGTTTCGGTTGGATCGCGTGGATCATCATCGGCGGTATCGCCGGGTGGATCGCGAGCAAGATCATGGGTACCGATGCGCAGCAGGGCCTGATCCTCAACATCGTGGTCGGGATCATCGGCGGCCTGATCGGCGGGATCATCCTCCGGTTCCTCGGCGTCTCCACGGCCGGCGCCGGGTGGATCCTCACGCTGCTGACCGCCGTCGCCGGTGCGTGCATCCTGCTGTTCGTGGTCGGCCTCGTGACCGGCCGTCGACGCTGAAAGGGGCACCGGAGATGACTGTGCGCGAATCGATCCGGCCCATCGCGATGGCGGCGGCGCTGATCGCGGCGCTGACGCTCGGCGGCTGCGCGAAGGCGGGCGCCGAGACCACCTGCAAGGACTTCGTGGCGATGTCGGAGTCCGATCAGAACGAGCAGGTGCAGAAGATGTACAAGGACAAGCACGGGACCGATCCGGCCGCCGGTGCCACGACCGCGCTGCGCGCCGAGGCGCTCACCTACTGCAAGACGGTGGGCAAGGAGGACACCAAGATCAAGGAGGTCCCGATCTCCTGACGCGGACGTCCTCGCACCGCCGCGGTGGTGCCGGCTCGCCCGCCGGCACCGCCGCGGGGCGGGGTTCGGATACCGGGGTTCAGATCCTGCGCGCCAGTGCGACCCGCGCCAGCGTGCCGATCATCCGCAGGGTACGCGCCACCTGGCGCGGCGAGGACATCACGGTGCGCGTGTGCCGGTGCCCCGCGGCGGCGGCGGGCCTGCCTTCGAGGCGCTCGGCCAGCCAGCCGAGCAGCATCGGCGCGGAGAGGAAGTGCATCGAGAAGTGGTCACTCCACTGATCGGTGCGGTACTCGACGTGGGTGCCGCCCGCGGTGTACCGCTGGACGTGCGCCTGCGCGTCCTCGACCGGCGAGATCTGATCCTTGGTGGACTGCACCACCAGCATGGGCACCGCGGGCGCGGCCTGACCCGGCCGGATGTCGTCGAAGATCTCCAGCAGCCGTGGCAGCCGCGCGATCTCGTCGAAGGTGATGCCCTCGCAGTAGTAGTCGAAGTCCTTGTGCGCCATCTTGCGGATGGCCCGCTCCGGCGACCACTGCAGCGCGTCCTCGTAGAACACCGTGCGGCCCTTGTCGTTCACGTACTCGGCGAGCACCTCACGCAGGGTGGGGTACTCGCGGGCCAGTGCCGCGATCACCAGCGTCGGCAGGCCGGTGAACAGGGTGTTGTTGAGGTGCACGAAGACGTGTCCGGGATCGGAGACGGGGGCGCCCACCGCCCCGGCGATCAGGTTCAGTTCGGGGGCGTACGACGGTGCGATCTCCGCGGCCCAGGAGGTGGCCAGGCCGCCGCCGGAGTAGCCCCACACGCCGAGGCGGGTGTCGGCCTCGAGACCGAGCGGCGCGTGCGAGAGTGCGGCCCGCAGACCGTCGAGCACCATGTACCCGGGCTCGCGCGGGATGCCCCACCGGCCCGCCTGCCCGCCGTGGTCGGGCACCGAGACCGTCCAGCCCTTCGCGACGGCGGCGGCGATGAACAGGTACTCGATCTGCGGGAACGAGGCGTCCTCGGTGCGCACGCCGTGCTGCAGCACGTAGGAGGGGAAGGTCTTGGGGTGCAGCGAGTCGATGGCGCACTGGTAGGAGACCAGGGGCGCGCCGGGCGCCGCGCCGCGCTGCGGGGCGATCACGGTGGTGACGGTGACCTCGGGGACGCCGTGCATGTTGACGGTGCGGTACAGCAGCTGGGTGGCGCGCACCTTCTGCTTGATGCGTCCCAGGAATCCGATGGAAACGTCCCGGTACCGCAGGACGGTGCCCTCCGGCGCGTCCTCGAAGCCCGACGGGGCGTCGAAGAACGGGTCGATGCCCACCATCTGCGGCTCCGCGGGTGCGGGCCACTGCTCGGCGAGCTCCGTGCGGTTCTGCACAGCCGTCATGTCGCGTCCTCCTGATCGGGCGTTCGGAGCGACTGTACACGCACTTGGGACAGATCTGAAGAATCTGTCCCATTCCGGACGGATCCCCGGTCCGATGCCGGAGGGTCGCCCCAGGTCCTGAGCAGATGAACATCCGGTGAATCGGTCCACGACCGGGCGCCGGCACGCTAGCCTTCATCTCTCTGAATGAGGGATTGAGGTGAATGTCGTGACCCCTGGTGACCGCGTGCAGCTGCGCGACGAGGTTCTCGGCTACGGCACCGTGCTCAGCGCGGACGGCGAGGCGGTGTCGGTGAAGCTCGACGACGGCCGCGCCGTCTCCGTCGGGCGCGAGGCACTGCTCCTGCTCTGAACCCGCCGGGCCGCTACTCCACGCCCATGAGGGCGAGTGTGGTCCGCAGCGATGCGATCAGCGCGCCGGTCTCGATCGTGGGATCCAGCGCCCGGTGGATCCCCATCCCCACCCCCGCGCTCAGCAGCACGTCCGCCGCGAAGTCGATCTGCTCGGCGCTCACAGTCCCGGGGCTGCGGTCGTGCACCAGACTCTCGAGCCCGTCGACCACGGCCCGTCGCAACGAGTTCCGCAGCTCGACCGCCATGGCGCGCAGCTCGGGATCGTTCCTGGCGACGACCATGAACTCCAGCTCGAGCATCGTCCAGCCCACGTCGCCGAGGGTCCGCTCCACCCATCCGGAGAACCGGTCGATGCCGGCCGAGACGTCCCCGGGGGCCTGCGCGATCTCGGCGATCTCGGCCGCCTTCTCCTCGTGGATCGCCTGCAGCACCTCGCGGCACAGGTTCGGCTTGTCCACGAAGTTCGAGTACACGGCGCCCTTGGAGTAGCCGGCGCGGTCCGCGATGTCCTCCAGGCTCGCGGCCGCGTAGCCCACGTCCAGGAAGCGGTCGCGCGCGGCGGCGAGCAGGTCGGCACGGGTCTGCGCGCGTTGTTCCACCCTCGTCAGCCTGGCCACGGACGAAGAATACGCGACGAGTATTCAAAAACTCCTGGTATTCGGATACTCTCGGTCGCGTCAGATCGAAAGGATCCGCCATGGCACTGTTCGGCCCCTCCCCACGCCACCTCACGCAGCTCGACGGTGCGCTCGTCGTCGTGACCGGCGGCGCCCGCGGCATCGGCGCCGCCACCGCCCGGCTGTTCGCGCAGCACGGCGCGCGCGTCGTGATCGCCGACGTCGACCAGGACGTCGCGCGGGCCACCGCCGCCGAGATCCCCGGCGCCCGCGCGGTGCACCTGGACGTGACCGACCGCGCCTCCTGGGCGGGCCTCGTCGCCGAGCTCGACGACCCGATCGACGTGCTGATCAACAACGCCGGCGTGATGCCGCTCGGGCACTTCGAGGAGGAGCCCGAGGCGACCACCGACCTCATCCTCGACGTGAACGTGCGCGGCATGCTGAGCGGCATGCGCGCGGCGATCCCCGGCATGGTGAAGCGCGGCCGCGGCCACGTGGTGAACGTCGCCTCGATGGCCGGCATGATCCCCATCCCCGGCATGGTCACCTACAACGCCAGCAAGTACGCCGCCCTGGGCGCGTCGCTGGCCGCCCGCCACGAGTACGACGGTGCGGGCGTCACCGTCTGCGCGATCCTCCCGTCCGCCGTGCGCACCGAGCTCTCCTCCGGCGCCCAGCTCGGCGGCGGCATGCCCACCGTCGACCCCGAGGACGTGGCCGCCGCCATCCTCGACACCCTGCGCACCCGCGCGGCCCGCACCTCCGTGCCGAAATGGGTGGCGCCGGGCTGGAGCCTCGTCGATGCCTTCGTCCCCGAACCCCTGGAACGGCTGGCGCGCAAGCTGATCGACGACCGGCGTACCCTCGCCCTCGACGCCGCCGCCCGCAGGGCCTACACGGACCGCATCACCCGGCAGGCGAGCGACCACGCCGCCGCGAACGAGGAGGCGGCCCGGTGACCCGCGCGCTCGTGATCGGCTGTGGGGGCACCATCGGCGGTGCCTGGACCATCGCCGCCCTCTCCTCCCTCCAGGACCACCTCGGCGTGGACCTCCGCGACTTCGACGTGCTGCAGGGCACCTCCGCCGGCTCGGAGATCATCACCGCGCTGCAGGGCTTCTCGGTCGACGATCTGGTGGCCATGCAAGAGGAACGCTCCGAATCTCCCGTGCTGCAACGGCATCTCGCCGCGACTCCCCCGTCACTGCCGAGGTTCCCGTTCTCGCTGCCCGGCGACCCGTCGACGCTCTGGACGCGCCGGGGCGGTCACGCCCCGCTCACCGGGATCGCGCCGCGGGGTCGCGGCGACGCGACCTGGCTGCAGGAGCTGGCCGATGCCGTCGTCGGGCCCGGCGCGCCCGTGCCGCCCCGCGCCCGCATGGTCGCGTACGCCCCGTCCACCGGGGAGCGGATCGCCTTCGGCGCCCCCGGCGCACCCGAAGCCACTGCGGCGGAGGCACTGCGGGCCTCGTGGGCCATCCCGGCGTGGATGCCGCCCGTCGAGATCGGCGGGCGCAGCTACGTGGACGGCGGAGCCGCTTCGACCGCCTCGGTCGACCTGATCGGGCCGGACGACGCCGACGAGATCGTCGCCGTGGTCTCCATGGCGTCCGCGCCCGGCGTCCGCGGCCCGGGCCTCGGCGGCCTCGTCGAGTACACCGCGCTGCGCAGGCCCATGTCGCAGGTGTTCTGGAACGAGGTCGGCCTGGCGCGGGCCCGGGGCCAGAAGGTGACCGTGATCGCGCCCGACGCCACCGATCTCGCCGGGATCGGCGCGAACTTCATGGCCCGCGGCAAGCGTGCGGAGGCCTTCGCGGCCGCCCGCCGCACCGCCCCGTCGGCCGTCCGCCGCGGAATCGAGGAGGCACGATGAGTGAGCCCAGGATCGTGGTCATCGGCGCCGGCGTCGCCGGCATCTCGACCGCGTACGTGTTGCAGGAGCAGGGATTCACCGACTGGGTGGTGCTGGAGAAGGGCACCGACGTGGGCGGCGTGTGGTACTGGAACCGCTACCCCGGCCTGACCTGCGACGTGCCCTCGCAGATCTACCAGTTCGCGTTCGCGCCGAAGCCGGACTGGGAGAAGATCTGGGCCACCGGCCCGCAGATCCAGCAGTACCTCCGCGACGTGGTCGACCGGCTCGGGCTCGCCGGCCGGATCCGCTGCAACACCGAGGTCCTGGCCGCGGAGTTCGACGACGCCACCGGCGCGTGGACGCTGACGCTGAGCACGGGCGAGGACATGACCGCGGACTTCGTGATCTGCGCGACGGGCGTCCTGCACAACCCGGTGATCCCGGACATCGAGGGCCTCGCAGACTTCGCCGGCGATGTGGTGCATACCGCCCGCTGGGACGAGTCGCTGGTCACCGAGGGACGCAGGATCGCCGTCATCGGCACGGGATCCACGGGCGTGCAGGTGGTCTCGGCGCTGCAGCCGAGGGCCGAGCACCTCACGCACTTCGTCCGCTCGCCGCAGTGGGTGCTGTGGGCGCCGATGCGGCTGCCGCAGCTCGGCATCGTCTCCGAGCTCTTCCGGCGGTCGCCGGCGGTGCTCGATCGCGTGCACCGCGGCCTACTGTGGGGCTCGGGCATCCTGGCCGACATCGCCACGAAGCCTTCGTGGCGGCGCGCCGCGGTGCAGTCCTACGCGCGCCTGTCGCTGCGGGCACAGCTGCCGCCGGCGCTGCGCGCGGACCTCACCCCCGAGGACGAACCGCTGTGCAAGCGGCAGGTGGTCTCCGGCACGTACTACTCGGCGGTCAAGGCCCGCAACGCCTCCTTGGTGACGGACGGCATCGAGAAGATCGAGCCCACCGGGATCAGGACCGCCGACGGAACCCTGCACGAGGCGGATCTCCTGGTGCTCGCCACCGGGTTCCACGCGCACGACTACATGCGGCCCATGCGCATCACGGGGCGCGACGGGATCAAGCTCGACGACGCCTGGTCGGACGGTCCGCGGGCCTACCGCATGACGGCGATCCCCGGCTTCCCCAACATGTTCACAGTGCTCGGCCCCAACTCCCCCACCGGGTCGATCTCCCTGCAGTTCTCGGCCGAGCTCACAGCGCGGTACATCGCGCAATGGCTGGACCGCTTCCGCCGCGGCGAGCTCGCCACGGCGGAGGTCACCGAGGAGGCGACCGCGCACTTCTACCGGCAGGTGGCCGAGGCGATGGAGCCGACGGTGTGGAACACCGGCTGCAACTCCTGGTACTTCACCGACGCCGGAACCATCGACCTGTGGCCGTTCGACCGGAAGACCATGGTGCGCATGCTCTCCGCGCCCGACGATGCGGACTTCCACGTGCGGCGGACCGTCGGGCGGACCTGAGACGGGAGGCTCAGAACCACACGCGGGCGAGCCACGCGGCGAGGCCGAACCCGCAGATCCCGACGATCATGCGCAGGCGCCCGGCGTCGATCCGCTCGACGACGGGCGGGCCGCACCAGCCGCCCAGGAAGCCGCCGACCGCCATCGCGATCGCCGCGGGCCAGTGCACCGGGCCGAACACCGCGAATCCGATGGCGGCCACGAGGTTCGCCAGGCCCAGCACGTAGCTCTTGAGCATCGCCGCGCGCCACAGCGGCTCCGCGGTTGCGAGCAGGGTGAGCGCGAGGATCATCACCCCCGCGCCGGCGCCGAAGTAGCCGCCGTACACCGACACCAGGAACACGCCGGCCGGGTAGAACCGGGACAGTCGTGCGACCGCCGGCAGTTCCCGCAGGTGCGGCTGCAGCAGGATCGCCGCGGCCGCGAGGGCGATGAGCACGGGGACGATCCTCTCGAACGTGTCGCCCGGGGCCAGCAGCAGGAGCGCGGACCCGGCGGCGCCGCCCGCGATCGCCATCGCCGCGAGCGAGCGCAGCTGCGACCGGTTCGTGGCGAGCTCCGTGGCCGAGGAGGCGATCGAACCGCCGCCCACCGCCACCATCGCCACGGTGTTGGTCACGTTCGCCGCGACCGGGGAGAGTCCCACCGCGAGGAGCGCCGGGTACGAGACCAGCGACGCGAGGCCCGTGATGTACCCGATGAGGCCGGCGCCGAACCCAGCGAGCACCATCGCGGCGAGCGCCGCCACCGTCATCGCTCCATCACGGATCGCACTGTACCCACGGCACCCCTGCCCGAGTCCTACCCCGCACGGTTCGCCCTGCTCACGTCCGAGGTGGCTTCAGGACCTCGGTCACATCCTGATAGAAGCGGGTGCGGCAACCCCTGAGCGCAGCGCGCTGCCGCCGGCCTGATGCACGCCGGTAGGGTGGCGTGGTGCTGCGATGGCAAAGACTCCTGTGGGCGCTGACCCTCGTGGTGGTCGTGGTGCTCGCGGCCATCGGCGGTCTCGGCCACCTCCTGTTCGGCGGGTCGCAGGACGATCCGCTGCGCAAGGTGGATGCGATCATCGTGCTCGGCGGCGAGCACGACGGCCGCGAGCAGTACGGCATCCGGCTCGCCCAGGAGGGGTGGGCCTCGAGCGTCGTCCTCTCCAACCCGTACGGCATGAAGGACCCGCTGATGCGGCAGCTGTGCGATTCCCGGCTCGGCGAGATCTCCGTGACCTGCGAGACCCCGGCGCCCAGCACCACCCGCGGCGAGGCGATGATCACCCAGCGGCTGGCGCAGCGCCACGGCTGGCGGTCGGTGATCGTGATCAGCTGGGGGTACCACCTGGCGCGGTCGCGGTACATCTTCGGCAACTGCTACTCGGGGCAGACGGTGATGCGGGCGGTGCCCCGGACCTACCACTACGGCCCGGCGGACTGGGAGCTGATCTATCTGTACCAGTTCGTGGGCACGGCGAAGGCCGTGGTCCAGGGCTCGTGCGACTGACGGTTCGCCACGCGTTTCCCCTTCCTCGGGTGGCCCTCGCGCGTTAAAGTCTCATCAGGAAAGCGTAAGAGGTGAAGGGCGGGTACACGTATGTCTGAGCAGGCGGTGTTCCCTCGGGTGCAGGTGGAGCAGGAACGTAGTAGCGCATGGGCGACCACGCTGGACCGGGCCGGTGCGATGGTGCCGCCGAACCCCGCCGACGCCAGCCTCGCCGAGGCGGTCGCGACCCTGCGCCGCCGCGGTATGACGGTGACCGACGCCCGGTTCCCGCACCTCGGCCCGGCCGAGCTGGCCGCGGCCGACGTGTACGTGATCCCGCACCTGGCGCGCCCCGGGGTCGAGCGCGTCACCGGGGACCTGCCGCCCGTCTACGCGCCGGACGAGCTGGACGCGATCGCCGCGTACGTGCAGGACGGCGGGGGCCTGGTGGTGCTCGCGGAGTGCGACACCGCGACGTCCGGGAACAACCTCGACGAGTTGCTCGGCCGGTTCGGCGTGCACGTGGAGTCCGTGGTGGTACAGGAGGCCGCTGGCCCGCGCCGGCACCTGGGCAACGCCACCTGGGTGCGCGCGGAGGTCGCGCCGGAGCTGGACGGGCAGGGCGTTCTCGCCGCCGTGGAGGAGGCCTGCTTCTACCGCACCGGGGTCCTCGACCTCGCGGCCGCACCGGGCGCCACGGTGCTCGCCCGCACCAGCGATACGGCGGCTCCCGCGGACCGGCCCCTGGCCGCCGCGCTGCGGGTGGGCCGCGGCCGGCTGGTGGTCTTCGCCGACTCGGACCTGTTCGGCGACGATTCGATCGACGAGTTCGACCACCGCACCCTGTGGGCGAACGCGATCACCTGGGCGGCGGGCGCGCACCCGGACTCCCCCGCACACGCCGGCGCCGGGGCCGCGGACAACCCGGACTGGGTGGCGCGCACGGCGGCCGTGGAGGACCTGCGCGCGCT
>JBEBXD010000015.1:0-50625 GCA_040391845.1 Tsukamurella paurometabola
ATCCGCCGGCTGCCTCCGCTGGACCGCGGCCTCCTCGAGCAGGGCGTGCGCGAGGTGGCCGCGGTCCAGCGGCGCATGGCGAACCTTGCGCAGTACCTCGACGATGGCGAGTGGTGACGCCGGGTATCAGGCGAAGGCCGACTCCGGTCCCTTCGTCGGGATATCCAGTGCGGCACCGACACTGGCGTTGAGCAGCACCCCGTCGTGGGTGGACAGCCCGGCCGCCAGGGCGGGGTCCGCGGCGCAGGCGCCCTGCCACCCGAGGTCCGCGATGCGCAGCACGTACGGCAGGGTCGCGCCGGTGAGGGCGAACGTGGACGTGCGCGGCACCGCGCCCGGCATGTTCGCGACGCAGTAGAACACGGTGTCGCCCACGACGAAGGTGGGGTCGTCGTGCGTGGTGGGGTGCGAGTCGGCGAAGCATCCGCCCTGGTCGATCGCGATGTCCACCAGCACCGCCCCCGGGCGCATGCGGTGCACCAGCTCGGTGGAGACCAGCTTCGGCGCGGCGGCACCCGGGATCAGCACCGCGCCGATCACCAGGTCGGATTCGACGAGGGCCTCCTCGAGCGCGAGGGACGTGGAGTAGCTGGTGTGCACGCGGCCGCCGAACTGCGCGTTGACGGCACGCATCTTGCGCACGTCGAGGTCGAAGACGGTGACGTCGGCGCCCATCCCGGCCGCGATCTGCGCGGCGTTGATGCCGGAGACGCCGCCGCCGATCACGGTGACCTTCGCGGGAGCGGTTCCCGGGACGCCGCCCATGAGCACGCCGCGACCGCCCTTGGAGCGCATCAGGTGGTAGCTGCCGACCTGCGGCGCGAGGCGGCCCGCGACCTCGGACATCGGGGCGAGGAGGGGAAGCGAGCCGTCCTCGAGCTGGACGGTCTCGTACGCGATGGAGGTGGTGCGTGAGGACAGCAGCGCGTCGGTGCAGGGGCGCGACGCTGCGAGGTGGAGGTAGGTGAAGATCGTCTGGTCGGCGCGCATCCGCGAGTACTCGGCCGCGATCGGCTCCTTCACCTTGAGCAGTAGATCAGCCTCGCCCCAGACGTCGTCCGCGGTCGCGGCGATGCGGGCGCCCGCGGCGACGAAGTCCTCGTTGCTGATCGCCGAGCCGATCCCCGCGCCGTCCTCGATCAGCACGTCATGTCCGCGGCGGGTGAGCTCGGCGACGCCGCCGGGCGTGATGGCCACGCGGTTCTCGTTGTTCTTGATCTCGGTGGGGATTCCGACGCGCATCGTGTGCTCCTGTCAGGCGGGTGGCTTGTGTCACACCAGTGTGAAGAAACATCGATGATCGAGCAATCGCTCGGAAGAAGATTCCGTAGATTCAGGGTATGAGTGATGTTCATTCCGTTCGCACGGGTCTGCAGCCGTCGTCTTCGAACGATCGTCGCCCGACGCTCGACGACGCCGACCGGCGCATCCTGCTCGTGTTGCAGCGGGACGGTCGGGTCTCGAACGCGGCCCTCGCGCAGGAGGTGGGGCTCGCTCCGTCCACGGTGCACACCCGGGTCCGCCGCCTCACCGACGCGGGGGTGATTCGCGGCTTCGTCGCCGACGTCGACCCGGCGGCCGTGGGCAGGCCCTTGCGCGCCATGATCGCCGTGACCCTCCGCTCGACCGCGCGGCACCGGATCCGCCAGTTCGTGGACTCCGTGATCGACCTGCCGCCGGTGATCGACGCGTACTTCCTCGCGGGCGGCGACGACTACCTGCTGCACATCGCCGCGGTCGACACCGACGACCTGAGGCACCTCGTCGAGTACCTCAGCAGCCGCGAGGAGGTCGCGGGCACCAACACCTCGCTGGTCTTCGAGCACATCCGCGGCTCGGCGCCGCTGTAGGGGCTGCAACCCGGTGCAACGATCGACGCGGCAGCCAGGGGGCGCCGAACGTGGTGTGGATCACACCGTCGAGCCTTCGAAGGAGAACCCCATGCGAGCTGCGCGCTACTACGACCGCAACGACGTCCGGATCGAGGACGTCCCGGCACCGGAGACGGAACCCGGCACCGTCGCCATCGACGTGGCGTGGTGCGGCATCTGCGGCACCGACCTGCACGAGTACGTCGACGGTCCGATCTTCGTCCCGCCGCACGGGCACCCGAACCCGGTCAGCGGCGAGGCCGCGCCGCTCACCATCGGCCACGAGATGTCCGGCGTCGTGGCCGAGATCGGTGCGGGCATCGACGATCTGCAGGTGGGCGACCACGTCGTGGTCGAGCCCTACATCATTGCGGACGGCGTGGACACGGGGCCGGAGAGCACCGATTACCACCTGTCGCCGAACATGAACTTCATCGGCCTCGGCGGTCGCGGCGGCGGCCTCTCGGAACGGATCGTCGTGCGGCGCCGCTGGGTGCACCGGATCTCCGAGGACGTGCCCCTCGATCAGGCCGCCCTGGTCGAGCCGCTCGCCGTCGGCTACCACGCGCTCCAGCGCTCGGGGGCCGGCGCGGGCGCCTTCGCGCTCATCACCGGCGCCGGTCCGATCGGCCTGCTCACCGCCGCCGTGTGCAAGGCCACCGGGCTGACGGTGGCGATCAGCGAGCCCAGCGCCCTCCGCCGCGAGCGCGCCGCCGAGACCGGCGTCGCCGATCACGTCTTCGATCCCACGCAGACCGACGTGGTCGCGGAGGTCCGCGAGCTCACGGGCGGCCGGGGCGCCGACGTCGGCTTCGAATGCACCTCCGTCCAGCCGGCGCTGGACACCCTGTTCGACGCCCTCCGGCCGCAGGCCGTTCTCGTGGTGGTGTCCATCTGGGGGCATCCCGGCACCGTCGACATGCAGAAGCTGGTGCTCAAGGAGATCGACATGCGCGGCACCATCGCCTACGTGAACAACCACGCCGAGACGATCGCCCTGGTCGAGAACGGCACCGTCGACCTGGCGCCGTTCATCACCGGGAGGATCGGCCTGGACGATCTCGTGTCCGTCGGCTACGACACCCTGCTCCACCACAACGAGACCGCGGTGAAGATCCTCGTCTCGCCCACCGGGGCGGGCCTGCCCGCGCAGGCCTGACGGTGCGCCCGCCTACCCTGGGCGGGTGAGCGAGAGCAGGATCATCCCCGCCGCCGACCGCACCCACTGGCGGGGCGACGGGCTCTACACCCGGCAGTCGATGCCCTTCACCGGCACGTTCGACCTGGGCGCCAACGCGCACGGGCAACTGCTGGTGCACAACGACGACCTCGTGGACCCGGGCTCCGGCGTCGACAGGCACTTCCACCGCGACGCGGAGATCATCACCTGGGTGATCACGGGGGAGGTGCACCACGACGACTCCTCGGGTGCCGCAGGGGTGGTCCGCGCCGGGCAGGTGCAGGCGATGAGTGCGGGCACCGGGGTGAACCACCGCGAGCAGAACCCGCGCTCCACCGGCGTCGTGGCCCGTGTGATCCAGATGTGGCTGCCGCCGAACGCGCCGGGCGGGGAGCCGGAGTACCGGACCGCCGACGTGCCGCTCGACGGGCGCGGCCGGGTCCTCGTGGCCTCCGGCATCCCGGGCCACGAGCCGGCGGTGACGATCGGCAACGACGCGGCGGCCCTGTACGCCGCCCGGCTCGCGGCGGGGGAATCGGTGAGCCTCCCGGCGGCGCCCTTCGGTCACCTCTACGTGGTCTCCGGCGCCGTCGTGGTCACCGGCGAGCCCGCCGACGGTGCCCGGCTGGCGGAGGGGGACGCGCTGCGCACCGTCGAGGCCGGAGCGCTCGAGGTCCGTGCCGAGAGCGACGCCACGGAGATCCTGTTCTGGGAGATGCGTGTTCAGGCCCGATCGGCTTTGCGTTAGTCCGCTTCCTGCACGTGCGAACGTGGTGTAGGAAGATGCTCCGGTGCAGCCCACGGAGACGACAGCCGAACACCGACGACTCGCGGAGAGCCCCGGCCCCGACGGTCCGTGGCGCCTGTGGGGTCCCTACCTCGCGGGCCGGCAGTGGGGCACCGTCCGGGAGGATTACAGCGGCGACGGCGACGCCTGGGCGAGCTTCGGATTCGAGCAGGCGCACCGCCGCGCGTACCGGTGGGGCGAGGACGGGCTCGGCGGCATCTGCGACAGGTACGGCTTCCTCAACCTGGCGGTGGGCCTGTGGAACCACAACGACCCCATCCTCAAGGAGCGCCTGTTCGGGCTGACCAACGCGCAGGGCAATCACGGCGAGGACGTCAAGGAGTACTGGTGGCCCGTGGACGGGACCCCGACCCACAGCTGGATGCACTGGATGTACCGGTACCCGCACGCCGAGTTCCCCTACCAGCAGCTCCGAGACGCCAACGCCGCCCGCGACCGGACTCAGCGCGAGTACGAGCTCGCCGATACGGGTGTCCTCGCCGACGACCGGTTCTTCGACGTGCACGTGCGTTACGCGAAGGCCGCGCCCGACGACATCTGCGTGGAGATCGAGGCCGTGAACCACGGGCCCTCGCCCGCGCCGCTCGACCTGCTGCCGCAGTTGTGGCTGCGGAACACCTGGGCGTGGGGGCACGACGACCGGCGCGGCGAGATCACCCGGGTCGGCGTTCCGCAGGCGGGCGGCCTCGAGGCGGTGCGGGTCACGCACCAGTGGCTGGGGGAGTACTACCTGGCGGCCGAGGGGAACCCGCAACTGTTGTTCTGCGACAACGAGACCGACGCCGTGGCGCTGTTCGGTGCGCCCGCCAACGCGTCCGCGTATCCGAAGGACGCGTTCACCAAGCGGGTGGTGCACGGCGACGAGGCCGCGGTCAACCCGGAGGAACGGGGAACCAAGGCGGGCGCCTGGTACCGCTTCGCCCCGGTGCCGCCGGGGGAGAGCGTCACGGTGCGGCTGCGCCTGTCCCGGGCGCAACCGTCGCTCGACACCTTCGGGCCGGGGTTCGACGCCGTGTTCGCCGACCGGGAGCAGGAGGCGGACGCCTTCTACGCCACCGTGATCCACGAGGACGTGCAGGGCGAGGACCGCGCCGTGGCGCGCCGCGCCTACGCGGGGATGCTGTGGAACAAGCAGCTGTACCGGTACGACGTGGAGAGCTGGCTGGACGGCGACCCGGCGGTCGATCCCGCACCACCGCAGCGCGCGGACCCCGGGCGCCGCAACACCACCTGGAAGCACTTCTCGCTGGCCGACGTGATCTCCATGCCCGACGAGTGGGAGTACCCGTGGTTCGCGGCCTGGGACCTCGCCTTCCACTGCATTCCGCTGGCGCACGTGGATCCGGAGTTCGCGAAGGAACAACTGGTCCTCATGTGCCGGGAATGGGCGATGCACCCGAACGGCCAACTCCCCGCGTACGAATGGGAGTTCGGCGATGTCAATCCGCCCGTCCACGCCTGGGCGGCGTGGCACGTGTACCGCATCGACGGCTGGCGCGATCAGGACTTCCTGGTGCGCGTGTTCACCAAGCTGTTGCTCAACTTCTCCTGGTGGGTCAACCGCAAGGGCTCCGACGACACCGGCGTGTTCGAGGGCGGCTTCCTCGGCATGGACAACATCGGCTTCTTCAACCGGTCGGCGCCGATGCCGCCCGGGTACCGCCTGGAACAGTCGGACGCCACCAGCTGGATGGCCTTCTACTGCCAGCAGATGTTCAAGATCGCCATCGAGCTCTCCCGGCACGACCCGGTGTGGCAGGACTGCGCCACCAAGTTCCTCGAGCACTTCCTGCAGATCTCCAGGGCCACCTACAACTTCGGCTCGCACAGCCTCTCGCTGTGGGACGAGGAGGACGGCTTCTTCTACGACGTGCTGGTCCGCCCGGACGGCAGCGCCCTGCCGATGCGGGTGCGCTCGATGGTGGGTCTGCTCCCGCTGCTCGGAGCGACCGACGTCCCCGCATGGGTGGCCCAGGAGTGCCCGGACGTGACCGCCCGGCTCAACTGGCTGCGCTCGCGGCGGCCGGAACTGGTGGAGCCGGTGCTCTCCGGCGCCGCCCCCGACGGTGCGGGGCAGGACCGGATGCTGCTCTCGCTGGTCAGCCCCGAGCGGCTGCGGCGCGTCCTGGAGCGGATGTTCGATCCGGCGGAGTTCCTGGCGCCGTACGGCATTCGCTCGCTCTCCAAGGCCGAGCAGAAGGTGGCCGAGGACGTGGAGGGCAACACCGTGACCATCCGCTACGAGCCCGGTGAGTCGACCACCGGCATGTTCGGGGGCAACTCGAACTGGCGCGGTCCGGTCTGGTTCCCGGTGAACGTGCTGCTGGCCGACAAGCTGCGGACCTACGGCCGGCATTTCGGGGACGACTTCACCATCGCCGTCCCGACCGGTTCCGACAACCACTGCACGCTCGAGGAGGCCGCCGACGTGATCGACGAGGGGCTGCTCGGCCTGTTCCGTCCCGTCGCGCGCGCCGACGGTGGCGGTGCCCGCCGCCCCGCGGACGCCGGCCGGATCGAGGGCAGCGACAATCCGCTCTGGGCACAGCACCCCACGTTCTACGAGTACTTCGACGGCGACACCGGCGAGGGCCTGGGCGCCACCCACCAGACCGGGTGGACCGGCCTCGTCGCCCACCTGCACAACCCGCGTCTACCTATGGAACCTCCGGGTACCCGCGGCTGAATCCGGCTCGCCCGCAGGTCGTCCGGTTCGCGGCGAAAGATCCGAGATCACGGACGCTGTACGGGATCTTCCCGGTAGTACGATCCGTCCAGGCGGATGACGGCCACCCGCCCCGACTCGTGAGAAGGGCGCCATGCGCGCGACGGAACGGGAACACGGCGAGGGCGTGGTCGACGTGCTCGGGGTCGGATTCGGGCCGGCGAACCTGGCACTGGCGATCGCGCTGGCCGAGACACCCGGGCGAACGGCGCGTTTCCTGGAGCGCCGCGCGCGCTTCGCCTGGCACCCGGGCATGCTGCTCCCGGGCACCTCGATGCAGATCAGCTTCCTCAAGGATCTGGTGACGCTGCGGAACCAGGCGAGCGAGTTCTCCTTCGTCGCCTATCTCGGGGCCCGCGGCCGGCTGGTGGACTTCGTGAACCGCGCGGTGCTGACCCCCGAGCGGGCGGAGTTCGCGGACTACCTCGCCTGGGCCGCTTCCGCATTCGCCGATCAGGTGGAGTACGGCACGGAGGTGACGGACGTGTCGCGCTGCCCCGACGGTCCGCGGTTCGCCGTGACGCACCGCGGTCCCGACGGGACGCCGCGGGTCACGCGCGCCCGCACCGTGGTGGTGGCGCGCGGCCTGCGGCCGGTGCTGCCCGGGTGGGCGCAGTCGCTCCCGGCCGACCGGGTGTTCCACAACATCGACGTGCTGCCCAGGTTGAGCGCCGTCGAACGGCACGCGGACGGCGGGCTCGCGGCCACCCGGATCCTTGTTGTCGGCGGCGGACAATCGGCCGCGGAGGTCGCCATCCACCTGCACGACGCCGGCGCCGCCGTGGACCTCGCCTTCCACGGTTTCGGACTCGCCGACGTCGACGAGAGCCCGTTCGTGAACCAGGTGTTCGACCCGGAGGCCGTGGACGAGTTCCACGCGGCGCCAGCGGATGTCGGGGCGGCGCTCCTGCAGCGCCACGGCAACACCAACTACTCCGCGGTGGAGCACGCGCTGACCCGCGAGCTGTACGACCGCTGGTACCGCGAGGCCGTCACCGGGCCCCGCCGCCTGCGGGTGCACCGCACCAGCGAGGTCGTCTCCGCGCAGGTCCGCGGCGACGAGCGGGTGGCCGTCACCCTGCGCCGGACCACGACCGGCGAGCGCCACACCACCGACTTCGACGCCGTGGTGTGCGCCACCGGCTTCGAGCCGGGTGGCCTCGCCGGGCTCGCCTCGGTCGCCCCGCCGGAGGCCGAGATCCGGGTCGCGCGATCGCACCGCGCCGTCATCGACGGCCACGAGATCCCGGGCCTCTACGTGCAGGGCGCCGACCCGCCCCGTCACGGTCTCGGCACCACGCTGCTGTCCAACGTCGCCGTCCGCGCGGGCGAGATCGCCCGCGCACTGGAGCAGGAGGAGCCGCAATGACCACACGCGCGCCCGCGGGAACCGTGCTGTTCGAGGCGACGGAGAGGACACCCTTCACGGTGTTCGTGGCGGAGGACCCGTTCGACATCGAACGGGCGCAGGCGCTCCGGTACGACGCCTTCTCCACCGAACTCGGGGCGCCGCTGCCCGGGGCGGTTCTCAGTACGCGCCTCGGGCGGCCCGTCGATGTGGACCGGTTCGACGACTACAGCGCCCACCTGCTGGTGCGCCACGATCCGAGCGACGAGATCGTCGGCTGCTACCGGATCATCCTCCCCGCCCCGCGCGGAGAGCGAGAGATCTTCACCACCAGCATGTTCCGCCTCAGTCCCGCGTTCACCGCACTCGCCGACGACGTCGCCGAGTGGGGGCGCGCCACGATCGCCGCGCCGTACCGCGGCGGCGTCGTCTCCGTGCTGCTGCGGATCGCCCTGCTCGCGTTCTACGAGCGCTCCGGTTTCCGCTACGCGATGGGGTGCATGTCCGTGCGGATGGAGGACGGGGTGCACCCGCGCGCGGCCCTCGTCCGCGCGGCGCTCGGCTTCGTCGAGGACGCCGGCGCGCTCGCGTCGGGGGAGGTCCGCGCCACGCCGATCCGTCCCGTCGCGGTCGACGGGATCGCCCTCGCCGATCTCCCACGGCCCGGCGGCGCGGACGAGGACCTCGTACCGCCGACGATCCGCATCGCGGTCCGCTACGGCGGCGTCGTGTGCGGCATGCCCTCGTACGACCCGGATTTCGAGTTGGCCGACTTCCTGGTCCTGTTCGAGGACGAACGGATGCGCCGGGCGGGGTGTCTCGACGAGGTCCGCTCCTTCCTCGGGGCCCTATGATCGCGGGACTCACCCGCGCAGCCGCGGCGCGGCCGCGGACGGTGCTCGCCGCCGCGCTGCTCCTGCTGGTGGTGCTCGGCGGACTCGGCGCGGGAGTCGGCGACGCCCTCAAGAGCGGAGGAAGCACCGATCCGCGGGCGGAATCCGCCCGCGCCCAGCAGGTCCTGGAGGCGGACTTCCGGCGGGGCGGCTCGTCCCTCGTCCTCGCGGTGCGCACGGCCGACCCACGGGCGGCCCCGGCCGCCGCCGAGTACGGGCGCACCGCCACCGAGGCGGTACGCCGCGCCCCGGCGGTGCAGTCCGCGGTCTCGCCCTGGACCGATCCCGCGGCGGCCACGCGCCTGACGTCCGCCGACGGCCGCACCGGCCTCGTCGTCGCGAGCCTGAGCGGGGGCACCGGCGACGCGCCGGGTCACGCCCGGGAGATCGTCGACGCTCTGCCGCCCCCGCCCGCCGGGGTCACCGTCGACGCGGGCGGGGAGGCGATGACCTACCTGCAGATCAACGGGCAGTCCGGCCGAGACCTGCTGCGCGCCGAGCTGATCGCGTTGCCGCTGACCTTCGCCGTCCTCGTGTGGGCGTTCGGCGGGCTGATCGCCGCCGCCGTCCCCGTCGTGGTGGGCGTCGCAGCGATCATCGCGACGTCCGGCCTGCTGCGGCTCGTCGCGGAGGCCACGGACGTCTCCGTGTTCGCGCTCAACCTGATCACCGCGATGAGCCTCGCCCTGGCCATCGACTACACGCTTCTCGTCGTGAGCCGCTACCGCGAGGAGGTCCCGGAACGCGGCCGCGAGGAGGCCCTCGTCACGGCGATGGCGACGGCGGGCCGCACCGTGCTGTTCTCCGCGGTCACAGTGGGGCTCAGCCTCGCGGCGATGGTGTTGTTCCCCATGTACTTCCTGCGATCGTTCGCCTACGCCGGGCTCGTCGTGGTCGCGTTCACGGCCGTGGCCACCCTCGTGGTGACGCCCGCGATCCTCACCCTGCTGGGTGACCGCATCGACCGGCTGCGGGTGGGGCGCGCGCCCCGCGCAGCCCACGACTCCCGCTGGTACCGGGCGGTCACGTTCGTGCAGCGCCGCGCGGTCCCGCTCGGCATCGCCGCGATCGCCCTCCTCCTCGCCCTGGGCGCTCCCTTCCTCGGCGCGAAGCTCGGCTACCCCGACGACCGGACCCTCCCGGTCGCCGCCTCGTCCCACGCCGTGGGCGACGAACTCCGCGGCGGCTTCCACCCGAATCCCGCGGCGGACGTGGTCATCCTGCTTCCGGAAGGCGCACCGTCGGGCACCGAGGACTACGCCCGGGAACTCTCGCGGGTGGAGGCCACCGGCCCCGTCACCGGACCCGACGGGACCTGGCTGCGCGGGCAGCGGATTGCCGACGGGGACTCCACGGCACGGTCCGGGTTCGCCCGGCTGGTCACCGTTTCCAGCGAGCACGACCCGCGCTCCGAGGCGGGCCGGTCCCAGCTGCGCGCGCTACGGGCCGTCGCCGCGCCCGCACCGACGCTGTTCGCCGGTGCGGCGCAGGCGGACCGGGACGCGGTGGACTCGATCCTCGGAGCGGTTCCGCGCGTCCTGGCGACCATCGCCGTCACCACGTTTCTCCTGTTGTTCCTGCTGACCGGAAGCGTGGTCCTGCCACTGAAGGCGTTGGTGCTGTGCGTGCTCTCGCTCTCGGCGACGTTCGGCGCGATGGTGTGGATCTTCCAGGAGGGGCACCTCGGCGGGCTCGGCACCACCGTCACGGGCCACCTCATCGCCGATATGCCGGTCCTGATGTTCTGCATCGCCTTCGGGCTCTCGATGGACTACGAGGTGTTCCTGCTGGCCCGGATCCGCGAGGCGTGGCGGGCGGCGCCCGAGCGGGGGAGGGCGGCCAATGACGAGGCGGTGGCGCGGGGCATCACGAGCACCGCGCGCGTGGTCACCGCGGCCGCGCTGCTGATGGCGGTGGTGTTCGCGGCCATCGGGTTCTCCGAGGTGTCGTTCATGCGGATGCTCGGCGTGGGCCTCGCGATCGCGGTCCTGCTGGACGCCACCGTGGTCCGCCTCGTGCTGGTGCCCGCGTTCATGCGGATCGCGGGCACCGCGAACTGGTGGCCCGGCGGGGCGGGGGCGGACCGGCTCAGATCCACCCGCGGCGCTTGAACACCGCGTACAGGCCCCCGGCGATGGCGAGCATGAGCAGCAGGCTCATCCAGAACCCCCACTCCTTCCCGAACCCCGGGTACGGCAGGTTCTGGCCGAAGTAGCCGGTGATCGCGGTGGGGACGGCGATGATCGCTGCCCAGCTGGTGAGCTTCTTCATCACAGTGTCCAGCTGGTTGTCCACGAGCGCCAGGTTGGTGGCCCGGACGGACTCCACCGCGTCGCGCAGGCTCTCCGTCCAGTCCGCTGCGCGCATCGTGTGGTCGTAGACGTCCTCCGCGTAGGGCAGCAGTTCGCGTTCCTCCGGCGTCGCCGAGACGCGGCGCAGCAGCGAGCCCACCACGTCCCGCATCGGCAGCACCACCCGGCGAAGCTGGCCGACGCCCTTGTGCAACTCGAAGGTCAGCTGCGAGACCCGATCACTGGCCCGGTTGTCGAACAGGATGGATTCCACGTCGTCCACCTGCTCGTCGAGCGCCGTCACGTGCGCCGTGTACCCGTCCACCACCGCGTCGAGCAGCATCAGCTCCAGCGCGTGCGGCCCGTGCCGCAACAGGTCCGCGTTCTCCGCGATGCCGTCCGCGACGGCGTCGAGATCGAAGCCGTCGCCGAGGCGGACCGTGAGCAATCCGTGCGTGAACAGGAATATCGAGATCCGGCTGGTGTTTCCGTCCTCGGCCACCGTGTAGGCGGTGACGAACAGGACCTCGCCGTACCGCAACGATTTCGGGCGTTCGCGCACCGTGAGCGCGTCCTCCACGGCGAGCGGATCGAGCCGCAGCGCCGATGCCAGCGGAGCGAACTCCTCCTCGGTCGGGTCGAGCACGTCCACCCAGGTCAGGCCCGACGGTGCCGCGAGCGCCCGTTCGGCGTCGGGCACCCGCGCGTGATCCGCACGGTCGAAGGCGGGCCCGCCCGCGGCACCGTCGTTCCAGGTCCGGATGGTCACGTCCATGTACTGCTCCTCACTCCTGCTCCGCCGGCGGACGGTCGACGAGGGCCGCCAGCGACTGCGGGGCCTGAATGCAGTAGGAGTCGGTGAGCAGCTCGGCGACCTCGTCCCAGTCGGTCGCCCCGTCGAGAACGATGCCGACGGTGCTCTCGCCCCAGTCGACGCGGAAGTACGGCTCCCCGAGGTTCTCGAACGCCGGCACCTCGCCGGGTTCCGCCCGGAAGGTCAACCGGAACCGCTGATCCTCGCCCCCGAAGACGTGCGCCACCGTCGAACCGCGGACCCGCCAGCGGGTGCCCACCCACGCCCGCTCGACGACGCACTCGGGGAAGGCTCCGAGGATGCCGGCGAGGCGATCGAGCCACTCGTCGGGAACGTCTGGTCGGGCGGTCACGGTGCAAGGGTATCGTCGGGCGCATGCTGAACGTGGGTGTGTTGGGGTCCGGCGGCAAGGTGGGCCGCGCGATGGTCGATGCCGTGGAGGCGGCGGACGATCTCGCACTGAGCGCGGCGGTGGACGCCGGTGACATGCTCACCGGCCTCCTCGACTCGAACACGCAGGTGGTGATCGACTTCACCCATCCCGACGTGGTCATGGACAACCTGAAGTTCCTCATCGACAACGGGATTCACGCGGTGATCGGCACCACCGGGTTCACGGAGGACCGGCTGGACACGGTGCGGGGCTGGCTCGCGGAGAAGCCGGAGGTGGGTGTGCTGATCGCGCCGAACTTCGCCATCGGCGCCGTCCTCACCATGCGCTTCGCCGCCCAGGCCGCGAGGTTCTTCGACTCGGTCGAGATCATCGAACTGCACCACCCCTCCAAGGCGGATGCGCCGTCCGGCACCGCCTCTCGCACCGCCGAGCTGATCGCGGAGGCCCGCGAGGAGGCGGGGCGCGGCCCGATGCCCGACGCGACCTCCGCCGAGTTCGACCGCGCCCGCGGCGCCCGGGTCGACGGGGTGCGCGTGCACTCCGTGCGGGTCGCGGGCCTCGTCGCGCACCAGGAGGTGCTGCTCGGCACGCAGGGCGAGACCCTCACCATCCGGCACGACTCGCTCGACCGCAGCTCCTTCGTTCCCGGCGTGCTGCTCGGCGTGCGCGGAATCTCCTCGCGGCCCGGCCTCACCGTGGGCATCGAGCCGTTCATGGACCTGTGAGCGCGGTGGAGCGCCGCGACCGGGGGAACCTGGGCCAGCTGCTGGTCATCGGGTTCCTCGCGATCGCGATGCTCATGTACATCGGCCTCATCGGCGTGTGGGCGTGGATGATCGCCCGCAGCGGCGGCGCCGCCAATCTCGGCCTCGCGTTCGGGATGGTGCTCGTCGGGGTCGTGGGGCTGTGGATCCTGTGGTCCGTGCTCAGCAACGGCTACGCGCACCAGCGGCTCGCCGCCTCCGCGAAGGCGCTCGGGCGCGACCTCGACGTCTCGGATCTTCCGACGATGCCGTCGGGCCGCGTGCAGCGCGACGCCGCGGATGCACTCTTCGCCGACGTCAAGGCGGAGTACGAGGCCGAGCCGGAGTCGTGGGTCAACGCCTACCGTCTGGCCCGCGCGTACGACTACGCCGGCGACCGGTCCCGCGCGCGGCAGTGGATGACGCGGGCCGTCGCGATGGAGAAGAAGTCCCGCTGATGGCCGTGCTCCTGGTGATCCACCACACTCCGTCTCCCCACTGCCAGGAGATGTTCGAGGCGGTGATCTCCGGGGCGACCGATCCGGAGATCGAGGGCGTCGAGGTGGTGCGGCGCGCGGCGCTGGCGGTGACCGCCTCCGACGTGCTGGCCGCCGATGGATTCGTGCTCGGCACGCCGGCGAACCTCGGGTACATCTCCGGCGCGCTCAAGCACGCCTTCGACACGATCTACTACCCCTGCCTCGACTCCACGCAGGGCCGGCCGTTCGGCCTGTACCTGCACGCGAACGAGGGCGGCGAGGGCGCCGAGCGGGCCGTGGACTCGATCACCGCCGGGCTCGGCTGGGTGAAGGCGACGCCGCACGTGGTGGTGTCCGGCAAGCCGACGAAGCAGCAGCTGGAGGAGTGCTGGAACCTCGGCGCCACCGTCGCCGCGCAGCTCATGGAGTGAGGTCCGAACCGACCCCGTGGATTCACAGCGACCCAGGGCTCGTCCACGCGGGCGATGACGGGCCGTCGGTGGTCGCCTCTAGACTGAGGGCGTGATCGCGACGCCCTACGAAGACCTGCTCCGCGACGTGATGGAGAACGGCACGCACCGGCCGGACCGCACCGGCACCGGGACGCGCAGCGTGTTCGGGCGCCAACTCCGCTACGACCTGTCGGAGGGCTTCCCGCTCATCACCACAAAACGCGTGCACATGAAGTCGATCGCCTACGAGCTGCTGTGGTTCCTGCGCGGGGACTCGAACGTGAAGTGGCTGCAGGACAACGGCGTCACCATCTGGGACGAGTGGGCCTCCCCGGAGGGCGAGCTCGGCCCCGTGTACGGCGTGCAGTGGCGCAGCTGGCCCACGCCGAACGGCGAGCACATCGACCAGATCAGCACGGCGATCGAGCTGCTCCGCACCGATCCGTCCAGCCGCCGCAACATCGTCTCCGCCTGGAACGTCGGGGAGATCGAGAACATGGCGCTGCCGCCCTGCCACGCCTTCTTCCAGTTCTACGCCGCCGACGGCCGGCTCAGCTGCCAGCTGTACCAGCGCAGCGCCGACCTGTTCCTCGGGGTGCCGTTCAACATCGCCAGCTACGCGCTGCTCACCCACATGGTCGCCGCGCAGGTGGGCCTCGAACCGGGCGACTTCGTGTGGACCGGCGGCGACTGCCACATCTACGACAACCACGTCGAGCAGGTCACCGAGCAGCTGAGCCGCGAGGCGTACCCGTACCCACGGCTCGAGCTCGCCGAGCGCCCCAGCATCTTCGATTACACCTACGAGGACATCGCCGTCCACGACTACGTGCACCACCCGGCGATCAAGGCGCCGGTGGCCGTCTAGTGATCGGGCTCATCTGGGCGCAGGCGCGTGGGGGAGTGATCGGCGCCGACGGCGGAATCCCCTGGCACATCCCGGAGGACATGAAGTTCTTCCGCGAGACCACGGCCGGCGCCACGGTACTCATGGGCCGCCGCACGTGGGATTCGCTGCCGCCGCGGTTCCGGCCGCTGCCGGGCCGCACCAACGTCGTCGTCACCCGGGACCGGTCGTGGCAGGCCGACGGTGCGCCGCAGGTCCGGGTCCAGCACGACCTCACCCTCCCCGACGGCGACGTCTGGGTCATCGGCGGCGGCGAGATCTACGCCGCGGCACTGCCCCTCGCGGACCTGCTCGCCGTCACCGAGGTGGACGCCGCGATCGACGGCGACACCCGCGCACCGTCGATCCCCGATACGTTCGCCCTCGAGGACGACGCGCCGTGGCTGGAGTCCTCGTCGGGCCTGCGCTACCGCCACCTGACCTACCGGCGCACGCGCTAGCCAATAGCAACATTCCCGGACCGGGTGGGTAGCCTTAGCGCTTATGAGTGCGACCCCGGCGACCACACCGCCCACGACCCCCTTCGGCGCGATCTCCGTGGCGATGGTGACGCCGTTCAAGGCGGACGGCACGCTGGACCTCGAGGCCGGGCAGAAGCTGGCTTCGCACCTCGCCGACCAGGGGTGCGACGGGCTGATCGTGGCCGGGACCACCGGCGAATCCCCGACCACCCAGCCGTGGGAGAAGATCCAGTTCCTCAAGGCCATCCTCGAGGCGGTGGGCGACCGCGTGAAGATCACCGCGGGCGTGGGCACCTACGACACCGACGAGTCCGCCGTGTTCGCCCGCGATGCGGCGGAGGCGGGAGCCCACGGGCTGCTCGTGGTCACGCCGTACTACTCGCGGCCGCCGCAGTCGGGCCTGCTCGCGCACTTCACGACGGTGGCCGACGCCACCGATCTGCCCGTGCTCCTCTACGACATCCCCCCGCGATCCGTGGTGCCCATCGCCACGGAGACGCTGCGGACGCTGTCCGAGCACAAGAACATCATCGGCGTGAAGGACGCGAAGGGCGACCTCGGCGCGGGCGCACGGCTCATCGCCGAGACCGACCTGCAGTTCCTCTCCGGTGACGATCCCCTGAACCTGCCCTGGCTGTCCGTGGGCGCCGTCGGGTTCGTCTCCGTCATCGGGCACGTCGTCGCGCCGCAGCTGCGCCAGATGCGCGACGCCTACTTCGCGGGCGATGTGGCCCGCGCCAAGGACATCAACGCCACCCTCGGACCCGTCTACGAGGCCATGGCCGGCCTCGGCGGCGTCACGTTCTCGAAGGCGGCACTGGCCCTACAGGGCCTCGATATGGGTGTACCGCGCCTCCCGCAGGTGCCGCCCACCGGTGAACAGCGCGACCGGCTCGCAGCGCTACTGACCCAAGCGGGGGTGCTCTAAACAATGACCGACGGTGCAGCAGGGGGAGCCCGACGGGGCCGTAAGGTCACCCGGCAAGCGGGGCCGCCCGTCGAGCCGAAGCCGGTGATCTCCACGTCCGCAGCGCGGGTCGTCGTCGAGGACGCACCCGCCCAGAAGGCGCCGGAGCAGAAGGCTCCCGAGCAGCAGAAGGCGCCGCAGAAGTCGGCCCAGAAGGGCGGCGGCGGACGTCGCGGCGGCGGGGGCGCGCGCCGGGGGAACGACCGGCAGAAGGCACCGTCGGCCGCCGTGGAACGGTTGGGGGCCCCGCCCAAGCTGCCCAAGGGCGGCATGCGGATCGTCGCGCTCGGCGGCATCAAGGAGATCGGTCGCAACATGACCGTCTTCGAGTACGACGGCAAACTCCTCGTGGTCGACTGCGGCGTGCTGTTCCCCGAGGACCAGCAGCCCGGCGTCGACCTGATCCTCCCCGACTTCCGGTACATCGAGAACCGGATCAAGGACGTCGAGGCGATCGTGCTCACGCACGGGCACGAGGACCACATCGGCGCCGTGCCCTTCCTGCTGCGCCTGCGGCCCGACATCCCCATCGTCGGTGCGAAGTTCACGCTCGCCCTGATCAAGGCCAAATGCGACGAGCACCGTCTGCGCCCCAAGCTGATCGAGGTCCGTGAGGGCGAGTCGACGCGCCACGGGCCGTTCGAGTGCGAGTACTTCGCCGTCAACCACTCCATCCCCGACGCGATCGCCGTGGCCATCCACGCCGGCGGCCAGGTGGCCCTGCACACCGGCGACATCAAGCTCGACCAGCTGCCCCTCGACGGTCGCCTCACCGACCTCGCGGGATTCTCGCGGCTCGGCGACGCCGGCGTCGACCTGTTCCTGGTGGATTCGACCAACGCCGAGGTCCCGGGCTTCGTGACCCCCGAACGCGAGATCGGCCCGGTGCTCGACAACGTGATCGGGCGGGCCAAGGGCCGCGTGATCGTGGCCTCCTTCGCCTCGCACGTGCACCGCATCCAGCAGATCGCCGAGGTGGCGGTCAAGAACAATCGGCGCATCACGTTCGTGGGCCGGTCGATGGTGCGGAACATGGCGCTCGCGCAGGAACTCGGCTACATGCACCTGCCCGACGGCGTCGAGGTGGATCTCGACACCGCGGCCTCCCTGCCCGACGACCGGGTCGTGCTGATCTCCACCGGCTCGCAGGGGGAGCCGCTCGCCGCGCTGTCGCGCATGGCGCGCGGGGAGCACCGCAACATCACCATCTCGCCCAACGACCTCGTGGTGCTCGCCAGCTCGCTGATCCCCGGCAACGAGAACTCCGTGTTCGCCGTGGTCAACGGCCTGGCCAAGCTGGGCGCCACGGTGATCACCCAGCAGAGCGCGAAGGTGCACGTCTCCGGGCACGCCAGCGCCGGCGAGCTGCTCTACCTGTACAACGCGGTGCGACCGCGCAACGCGATGCCCGTGCACGGCGAGTGGCGGCACCTGCGCGCCAACGCCGCCCTCGCCGAGGCCACCGGCGTGCCGAAGGACCGGATCATGCTCGCCGAGGACGGCGTGGTGGTGGACCTCGTCGACGGTGTCGCGAAGATCGTCGGACAGGTGCCCGTCGGCCACGTGTACGTGGACGGCAACTCGGTGGGCGACGTCGGGGAGTCGACGCTGTCCGACCGCCTGGTGCTGGGCGAGGGCGGGTTCATCTCCATCAGCGTCGCCATCGACGAGGCGGGCAACGCCGTCAGCAAGCCCGAGGTCTCCGGCCGCGGCTTCTCCGACGACCCGACCGCCCTCAAGGAGGCCGAGCAGCTCGTCGAGGACGTGCTGGCCGACCTGGCCGCCGAGGGGGTCAAGGAGGCGCACCGCATCGCTCAGGGCGTTCGACGGGCCGTGGGGCGCTGGGTCGACAAGACCTACCGCCGCCGCCCGATGATCGTTCCGACCGTGATCGTGGTGGGGGAGTAGGGCCGGGCCGGTTCCGCCGGGGGGCACTGCGCGGGCGGACCGCACGGTGCCGCGGTCAGGGCTGCCGTTCGACCTTCGCGATCTGGGCGCGCAGCAGGTGCCAGAACGCATCGTGGTCCGGCGTGCCACCGCCGGTCGTCCACGCGTCCACGTGCAGGGTGATCCCGCGCAGCTCGACCCAGGCGATCAGTTCGTGGTGTCCGTTGGCGACGATGTACGGCCGGACCCGCGCGATGTCCGCCGGTGCCGCCAGGTCCCGGGTGCGTTCGGCGGGAGGGAAATCCGCGTTGCAGGTGCGGTAGAGCTCGCGTGTCGAGTCGAGCACCGGTGCTCCGATCACCGTGACGTCCAGCTTCGTGCTGCTGCGCCGCGCCGTGGCTTCCGCGGAGGTGGTGCGATCCACCCGCGCGTACATCGCGGCGAGGGATCGCTGGCACGGCGTGAACCGCGAAGGATCGCCGGTCGGGCGGTCGCTCGAGTCGAGCCTCGGCCCGGCGTTGCGCGAGTACTCCGTGCTGCCGCTGGGGAATTCGTGCGCTGCGAGTATCGCCCGCGCCGGGATCACCGGCACCGCCTGCGCGGCCGCGGGCAGGGCGACGGTGGCGAGGACCGCCACCGTCGACCCCGCGAGGACGTGCCGGGCACGCATCAGCGAGCCCGCTCGACCTTCTGCAGCTGTGCGCGGAAGACTTGCCAGAACCGGGCCGTGTTGGCGGGGGTCTCGCTGAGCCCACCGACGTACACGTCGACGGTGCGGCCGGCCACGTCCGCGACGCCCTCGATCGCCTCGACCTTCCCGCCGCTGCGGTAGGTGAGCACGACGGGGTTGAAGCGGGTCAGATCGCCGGGCACGGGGAGCTCGGCGACGGGCCCCTCACAGGCGCGGGTCGCCGCGCGCCACACCGACGCCTGCGGCGGCGTCAGCACGGCGCTGACCATGAGCGAGTAGCCGTTGCGGGCCGACGCGCTGAAGCCCCGGGCGGCCTTGGACGACTGGTTGACCCGATCGATCGCCGCGGTGCAGGCGGGCGACGGCTTGTCGGCGCCCAGGCTGGACGGGCGGGGAGTACCGGTCCGGTAGTCGTTCGACCCCGCCGGGAACTCGGCCTTGGTGAGAACGAGATCGGGGGTCACGGCACCCGGGGCGGCGGAGGCCGCCGGGGCCACGAGGGTGGTTCCCGCCGCCACGGCGGCGAGGAGTGCGGTCGCGGAGGCGAGTCGACGAGTGCGGGACATCGGCGAGGAGTTCAGGGTCATGCGATGAAGTATAAGACACCTGTGTTTGATGTCAGTGCAATGTTGTGAACCCGTCCACCGCCCCTGCGGCCCGCCGGTGGACGGGGCTAGGGTGGCCGGTGTGAAGACCGCCCGGAGTGAACGCGCCGCGCTCGTCGATGCGGCGCGTGCCGCGGGTCCGGACGCGCCGACGCTCTGCGGGGAGTGGACGGTGCGCGAACTGCTGGCCCACCTCGTCCTCCGCGAGGGGCGCCTCGACGCGGCCGCGGGCATCCTGCTCCGCCCGCTCGCGCGGTACACCGAGCGGGTGCAGGCGGAGATCGCCGCCCGCCCCTTCGAGCACCTCCTGGACGCCGTGGCCTCCGGCCCGCCGCGGTGGTCGCCGATGCGCCTGGTCGATGAGCAGGCGAATCTCGGCGAGTTCTTCGTGCACACCGAGGACATCCGCCGCGCCGTCACGGGGTGGACGCCGCGCGCGCTGGGCGAGAACGTCGAACGCGGATTGCACGACGTGGTGGCCCGGATCGCCCGCCTGACGATGCGCGGCGCGCCCCTGCGGATCAGCCTCACCACGGAGGCGGGAACCGTGGTCGCGGCCGGACGCGGCCCCGCGGTGGCGGTCATCGGGGCGATCGGCGAGGTCACGATGTGGGCGTTCGGCCGCGACGAGGCCCTGGTGACCTTCGAGGGTGCCGACGCCGACATCGATCTGCTGGGTTCCGTGGTCCGCTCCCTGTAGGCCGGTGGCTCGTTCCCCGGCGGCGACCCGCCGCCCGTTCTGCTGTTACTTGTGTGGCACTTGATACGGATGGGGTCAATGTCGATAGACTGCCCCCATGGCATCGAAGACCAGCACCCGCGCGCGCGGCGCCGCGACCTCCCGCTCCGGCGGCGCGCGCAGCAGCCGCGCCGCGAGCCCGGCGCGTAGCAGCCGTACGCCCGCCCCGCGCACGCGCGGGCGGCAGGCACCTGCGCAGAAGGCCGCCTCCGGCGCAGGTGGGGGGGTAGCGCGCGGGCTCGGTGCCGGGTGGAAGCTTCTGGCCAGGGGCGTCGGCGGCGCCGTGCGCACCGGCAGCGCCCGTGACGATGCGGCTCCCGTCGACGGCGCGACGGGACAGACCCCGCAGCCCCGTCCCACCCACTCGCGCGACGGCCTCGCCCTCGCCCTGTTCGCGGTCGCGATCATCCTGGCCGCGGCGCTCTACTTCGACGCAGGCGGGCCCGTCGGCTCGTTCTTCTCCACCGGCGTCCGCGCCGTGGTCGGCTGGTTCGCCGTGCTCGTTCCGCCGCTGGCGATCGCCCTCGGCGTGATCATCATGCGCCGCCCCGACAACCCGTCGGCGCACGTGCGGCACCGCGTCGGCTCCGCACTGATCGTGCTGCCCTTCCTCGGCCTGCTGCACATCGCCTCCGGCAGGCCCGCCGATTTCGACGGGCGGTCCGCCTCCGGCGGCTACCTGGGCTACGTCGTGGGCGGCCCGCTGACCGACGGCTTCACGGAGTGGATCTCGGTGCCGCTGCTGGTCCTCGTCGCCGCGTTCGGGCTGCTCCTGGTGAGCGGAATGACGGTGCGCGAGATCATCGACCGGCTCAAGTACTACTTCGGCGTGGACATGAAGGAGCAGTACGGCGACGACGAGGGCCTCGCCCCGGGGGACGACGACCTGGACTCCCCGTTCGCGTTCGACGCCGGCCCCGCCGCCACCGAGACCCGTCCCCTCTCGCCCTACGGCGACCCCTACGACAACTACCCGGCTGATCCCGAGCCGCCCAAGCGCGGCCGGCGCCGCAAGCCCGCCGAACAGGGGGACGAGGCATCGTCGGACCAGGTGACCGCACCGATCGGCGGCGAGCCCGAACCCTCCGAAGAACCGACCGTGGAGGTCGCCCCGGCGCCCCGCGCCCGCCGCAAGGCCCCGGTCCAGGACAACACCCCGCCCCCCGCGCCGAAGGCCTCGGACTTCACGGTGGCGCGCACCATCGACAGCGAGGACTACCGGCTGCCGCCCGCGGACCTGCTGATCGAGGGCGAACCCGCCAAGGCGGGCACCAGCGCCAACGACGCCATGATCGACGCGATCTCCGGCGTCATGGAGCAGTTCAAGATCGACGCCGCCGTCACCGGCTACACCCGGGGGCCGACGGTGACCCGGTACGAGCTCGAGCTCGGTCCCGGCGTCAAGGTCGAGAAGGTCACGGCGCTGCACCGCAACATCTCCTACGCGGTCGCGACCGACAACGTGCGGTTGCTCGCGCCGATCCCCGGCAAGTCCGCGGTGGGCATCGAGGTGCCCAACACCGACCGCGAGATGGTGCGACTGGCCGACGTCCTCGCCGCCGACAACACCCGCAAGGACACGCATCCCCTGGTCATCGGCCTCGGCAAGGACATCGAGGGCGAGATGGTGAACGCCAACCTCGCCAAGATGCCGCACCTGCTGGTCGCGGGCTCCACGGGCTCGGGCAAGTCCAGCTTCGTCAACTCGATGCTGGTCTCGCTGCTCGCCCGCGCCACCCCCGACGAGGTGCGGATGATCCTCATCGACCCGAAGATGGTGGAACTCACGCCGTACGAGGGCATTCCGCACCTGATCACGCCCATCATCACGGACCCCAAGAAGGCCGCCGCCGCGCTGGCCTGGCTGGTGGAGGAGATGGAGCAGCGGTACAAGGACATGCAGGCCTCGCGGGTGCGACACATCGACGACTTCAACCGGAAGGTGCGCTCCGGCGAGATCACCACGCCCCTCGGCAGCGAGCGGGTGTACCGGCCGTACCCGTACATCGTCGCCATCGTCGACGAGCTCGCCGACCTGATGATGACCGCCCCGCGCGACGTGGAGGAGGCGATCGTCCGGATCACGCAGAAGGCGCGCGCCGCCGGCATCCACCTGGTGCTCGCCACGCAGCGGCCGTCCGTGGATGTGGTGACCGGCCTGATCAAGACGAACGTGCCCTCGCGGCTGGCGTTCGCCACCTCGTCGCTGACCGACTCGCGGGTCATCCTCGATCAGCCCGGCGCCGAGAAACTGATCGGCATGGGCGATGCGCTGTTCCTGCCCATGGGCGGCAAGACGACCCGCATGCAGGGCGCGTTCATCACCGACGAGGAGATCGCCTCGGTCGTGGACTTCGTGCGGGATCAGGCCGAGCCCGAGTACGCCAACGGCGTCACCGAGACCAAGGTCGAGAAGAAGGACGTCGACCCCGACATCGGCGACGACCTCGACGTCTTCCTCCAGGCCGTGGAGCTCGTGGTCTCCTCGCAGTTCGGTTCCACGTCCATGCTGCAGCGCAAGCTCCGCGTGGGCTTCGCCAAGGCCGGGCGCCTGATGGACCTGATGGAGACCCGCGACATCGTGGGCCCGTCCGAGGGGTCCAAGGCCCGCGACGTGCTCGTCACGCCCGACGAGCTGCCCGGCCTACTGATGGTGCTCCGGGGCGGCGACGCGCCGCAGGAAGCGGACGAACCGGACTTCTGATAGAGTCCGGCGTGCATGTGTGAGGGGAGTATCCCGCTCGCGGCGTGAACGTCAACACGGTGGATCCGCATCCACCCGGGCGCGCCGGACCCGGTGACCGGGTCGGGAGAGACCTCCGGATTCTTTGCCGGAGGTGTATGCAATGCAGGTTTCTGCGCTCGTCTGGATCGTCTCGATCCTGGTGGTTCTCGGACTCTTCGTCTTCGACTTCTTCAGTCACGTCCGCACGCCGCACGAACCCACTCTGAAGGAATCCGGCCTGTGGTCGGCGGTGTACATCGGCATCGCGATCCTGTTCGGGATGGGCGTGTGGGCCGTGTCCGGCTCGAGGTACGGGGGAGAGTTCTTCGCCGGCTTCGTCACCGAGAAGGCGCTCTCGGTGGACAACCTGTTCGTGTTCGTCATCATCATGGCGAAGTTCGCGGTCCCCAGGATCTACCAGCAGAAGGTGCTGCTGATCGGCATCGTGATCGCGCTCGTTCTGCGCGGCGTGTTCATCGCCGTGGGCGCCGCCGCGATCTCGACCTTCAGCTGGGTGTTCTACCTTTTCGGCGTCTTCCTCGTGTACACCGCGGTCAAGCTGGTGCGGGAGGCCGCCCACGATCCGGTGGAGGCGGAGGAGGAGCGGGAGAGCCGCCTGGTGCGCCTGTTCAAGAAGGTGATCCCCACCTCGGACGAGTACGACGGCGACCGCCTGTTCACCCGCGCGTCCGGCCGGCGGCTGGCCACGCCGATGCTGATGGCGCTGCTCGTGATCGGATTCACCGACATCCTGTTCGCCCTCGACTCCATCCCCGCGATCTACGGCCTCACCCAGGAGCCGTACCTGGTGTTCATGGCGAACGCGTTCGCGCTCATGGGGCTGCGTCAGCTCTTCTTCCTCATCGGTGGCCTGCTCGACCGCCTGGTGTACCTGTCCTACGGGCTGTCGATCGTGCTGGCGTTCATCGGCGTCAAGCTGGTGCTGCACGCCCTGCACGAGAACACGCTGCCGTTCATCAACGGCGGCGCGCACGTCGCGGTACCCGAGGTCTCCACCGCGCTGTCGCTGAGCGTCATCATCGGCGTCCTGGCGATCACCACCGTCGCGTCGCTGATCAGGTCCCGCCGGGCCCGGACCTGATCGAACCGGGGTGCAGGGGCCGATCGGCGCCACCGATCGTGTGCGGTCCACCACCCCCTGAGGGGGTCAACCGCACACGGTGCGCGGGCGGAACCGACCGCCGACCCCGTGCGTCCAATGAGTATGGGGGAATCGGAGATCTGGCGGATCCTCGCCGAACAGGACGGGGTGATCAGCCGGACGCAGGCGGCCTCCTCGGGCCTCTCGTCTCGAGCGATCGACCATAGGTTGCGGAGCGGCCGGTGGTCGTCGGTCGGCCGGGGTGTGTACCTATCCTCGGAGCACGAGTTCTCCGATGTCGCGCGCCTGCGGGCATCGTCCCTGGTCACCGATGGCGTGGCCGACGGGGATTCCGCGCTGTGGTGGCACGGCCTGGTCGACGACCCGCCCGCGTCGTGGCCCGCAATCGGCGGGGCGCGGCGCGATGCATCGCCCCGCTGTCGGTGCGGCGACGGGACCTGCTCGCCGATGATGTCGAGACCGTCGCGCCGAGACTCAGGACGGCCGGACGCCGACGGCCACGGTGGCCTGCCGCTCGTCGTCGATCTCGATGTGCGTCCGGAGACCGACGGCGCGCAGCGCGGCCACGGTGTAGGTGGCCTGCTGCCTTCCGGCCTCGATGAGCAACCGGCCGCCGGGGCGGAGCCACCGCGGTGCGTCGACCGCGATCCGCCGGTGCAGCGTCAGGCCGTCGGGCCCGCCGTCGAGCGCGCGGTGCGGCTCGTTGTCGCGGGCCTCGGGCGGCATCGTCGCGATCGCCGCCGTCGGCACGTAGGGGGCGTTCGCGGCGATCACGTCCACGGTGCCGAGCAGCGCGCGGGGGAGCGGCTGGAACAGATCGCCGACGAGCACCGTGGCGTCCGGGGCGTTGCGCGCGGCGTACTCGGCCGCCACCCGGTCGATGTCGCAGGCGTAGGTCTTCGCGGCCCCCGCGGTCGCGGCGACGGGGCCCGCGCCGCAGCACAGCTCCACGAGCACGCCGCGCCCGTCGGCCAGTTCGGCGAGCAGCTCAGTGCGCCGCCGGGGCACGAACACCCCCGGCCCCACGACGAGCCTCCGGCCGCGGAACTCCACCCAGCCGAGGAGATGCTCCAGCGGCTCGCCCGCGCAGCGCCGGCGGACGAGCATCTCGAGCTCGGCCCCGGACGCCGCTTCCGTGAGCAGCTCCGCCTCGCGTTCGGCGAAGGCGCATCCCGCCGCCCGCAGTTCGCCGATCACGTCCACCGGTGGAGTCAATCACGCCCGGCGGTGCGTCCGCCACAGGTCGCCGCGGTGGACCGGCGGGGGAACCGGCATGCGGGGTAGCGGGGGCGGGGCGGAACGAACACCCGGCGCAGTTCCTCGCCGTGCGCGCTGTTCAGGGAACGAAACCGGATCGCGCACGGCTGCCGATTCCGGCTACCGATAGGGTGATCGTCGTGAGTGCAACGGACGGCGTGCGGCCAGCGAGCACACCTGTCTCGAACGTCAACATCGCGAACGGGTTGACGGTGCTCAGGATCGTACTCGTCCCCGTCTTCCTCGCGGCCCTGTTCGTCGACGGCGGGCAGTCGACCCCGTGGCGGTGGATCGCCTTCGCCGTGTTCGCCGTCGCCATGATCACCGACCGCGTCGACGGCCAGATCGCGCGCCGCTACGGCATGATCACCGAGTTCGGCAAGCTGATGGATCCCATCGCCGATAAGGCGCTCACCGGCGCCGCGTTCGTGGGCCTGTCCGTGCTGGGGCTGGTGCCGTGGTGGGTCACCGTCGTGATCCTGGTGCGGGAGTTCGGGATCACCGTCTTCCGCGTGGCCGTGATCCGGGACGGGGTGATCCCCGCGAGCCGCGGCGGCAAGCTCAAGACGCTGCTGCAGGCCATCGCCATCGGCCTCTACCTGATGCCGCTGCCGGGCTGGACCGACGTGCCGCGCGCCGTGGTCCTCGGCGCCGCCGTGGTGGTCACGGTCGCGACCGGAGTCGACTACTTGCTGAGCTGGTGGCGTGGTCGCAGGTGACGTCGCGCGCCTGGTAGCCGCCCTCGCCGAGCGCGGCCGGACGGTGGCGTCCGCCGAGTCGCTCACGGCCGGCTTGTTCGCCGCCACGATCGCCGACGTCCCCGGCGCCAGCGCGGTGCTCCGCGGCGGGCTCATCGTCTACGCGACGGACCTCAAGGCGAGCCTGGCGGGCGTGCCGGCCGACGAACTCGCGCGCAACGGCCCCGTCCATCCCGACACCGCGCGCGCCCTCGCCGACGGGGCGCGCCTGCGCTGCGGCGCCGATTGGGGCGTCGGACTCACCGGGGTCGCCGGGCCCGCCGAACAGGACGGTGTCCCAGTCGGCACCATCCACCTGGGATTCTCGGGGCCGTCGGGCAGCTCCGTCACCACCCTCGGGCTCGACGGTGACCGTGCCCGCATCCGGCACGAGGCCGTCGCGGCGGCGGTGCGGGGCCTGCTCGCGCGGATTTCGGACGATCGGGAACCATCCGGGCCCGCCCGGCGTTGACAAGGCAGATACCAACACGGAGGTGAGCATGGCTCTACTGCTTCGCGAGGCGATCGGCGAGAACCTGCGGAAGACCCGGGTGCGCCAGAGCCGCACGCTGCGGGACGTGTCCTCGGCGGCGCAGGTCAGCCTGGGATACCTGTCCGAGGTCGAGCGCGGCCAGAAGGAGGCGTCCAGCGAACTGCTGGCCGCGATCTGCGGTGCGCTCGCGATCGATGTGGCCGACGTGGTGGCGCAGGCCAGCGTGTCGCTGCGCCCGATCCCCACGATGGTGATCCCCGCGCCGGCCCTCGCTGTGGCCTGACCCACGATCGTCGACCGGTCCGCGGATTCGGGGTTTTCCCCGAACCCGCGGACCAGGGCGGCGCAACGGGGTCTTTTGCCGATAGATTGGTAGGCACGAGTCCGGCGGTAGGCCGGGCGACCGGACGTGGAATCCGGAATGGACGTATCGAGGCGGAGGAGAACCGACGATGGCTAACCCGTTCGTCAAGGGGTGGCGCTACCTGATGGCGCTGTTCAACGCGAAGATCGACGAGAACGCGGATCCGAAGGTCCAGATCCAGCAGGCGATCGAGGACGCGCAGCGTCAGCACCAGGCCCTGTCGCAGCAGGCGGCGGCAGTCATCGGCAACCAGCGTCAGCTCGAGATGAAGCTGAACCGCCAGCTCGCCGAGGTCGAGAAGCTGTCCGCGAACACCCGCCAGGCCGTGCAACTCGCCGATCAGGCGACCGCGGCCGGTGACGCCGCCAAGGCGACCGAGTACACGAACGCCGCCGAGGCGTTCGCCGCCCAGCTGGTGACGGCCGAGCAGAGCGTCGAGGACCTCAAGGGCCTGCACGACCAGTCGCTGCAGGCGGCCGGCCAGGCCAAGCGCGCCGTCGAGCAGAACGCGATGCAGCTGCAGCAGAAGCTCGCCGAGCGCACCAAGCTGCTCAGCCAGCTGGAGCAGGCGAAGATGCAGGAGCAGGTCTCCGCCTCGCTGAACCAGATGGGTCAGCTGGCCGCGCCGGGCAACACCCCGAACCTCGACGAGGTCCGCGAGAAGATCGAGCGCCGCTACGCCAACGCGCTCGGCTCCACGGAGCTGGCGCAGAACTCGGTGCAGGGCCGGATGGCCGAGGTGCAGCAGGCCACCGTCCAGATGGCCGGCCATTCGCGGCTCGAGCAGATCCGTGCGTCGATGCAGGCGAGCGGCCAGATCACCGGCGCCCCCGCGGCGCCGCAGGCCGCCCCCGCGCCGCAGACCCCGCAGCAGGCCCCGAACCCGAACCTGCAGAAGCCCTGAGGCCGATACGACCATGACCGACCAGCGGGGCCGCCACCACACCGACTTCTCGGCGGTGGCGGCCTCTGCCGGTCGGATCGCCGCGTCGGCGATCACCGCGGCGTCCACCGCGATGGAGGCCGCCGCCCGCGCCGCCGACGAGGCGCGCGACAAGGCGGCCCGCCGCCGTGACCCGAAGGCCTCCCACCTCCGCGCCCTCGGCTCCGCACGCCGCAGCGTGAACGGCTGGGCGGCCACCACCTCGACCTCCGCGGTCGTCGCCGTCGGGGGTTTCGCCGCGGCCGCACCCGTCGTCGGCGGGGCCGCCACGGCCGTGACCGCGCTCGTCGCCGTGCCCGCCGGGTACGCCGTGCACAAGCTGCGGCGCCTGCGCCGGACCCCCGCGCCGCCCCGCGGCTACGCCCGCCGCGCCGTTCCCCCGCGGAGTTCCGCACTGCACGCGCCCGTCCGCACCCTCGCCGAGTCCGAGCAGGAGTTCCTCGCCCTCATCGCGGTCCTCGCCCGCTCCGGCGCCCTCCCGCCCGAGACGCTCAGCGAGCTCGACGACGACGCCGAGGCCTCCGCCGACGCGATCCTCGCCTACGCCGACCAACTCGCCGACCTCGAGCGTGTCGTCGCCGGCACGGGCGGCTCCGCGGCCTACCTCCGCCCGACCCTCGACGAGGGGATCGAGAGCCTCGACGAGGGCGTGACGGCCTACCAGGAGATGGTCCGGTCGGCCGCGACGACGGTGGCCGCCGCCCGCACCGCAGCGGGGTCCCCGGCCCGGTTCGACGGGCTCGCCGTCGCCACCCCGCGGCTGCAGGAGACCGCGGAGCGCCTGCGGGCGTGGGCCTACGGCATCGCCGCGCTCCCTCCCGTGCCGGATCCGCGCACCTGGTGACCGCCTCGGGGTTAACCCCCAAATCTCCCTGAAACCGCAGCTCAGCGCGTGACTTCCGGGACGACGGGGGAGCACTATGGAGGTGGAAGACCTCCTCGAAGACCTGGAAAGGTGCAGTGCAATGTTCTGGAAGATCCTCGGCGCCATCGTCGTCATCTGGCTCGCCCTGATGGTGGCCTCGGCGATCATCAAGTCCCTGTTCCCGCTCGCCATGATCGCGCTCGTCGTCATCGGTATCGTCACGGTGGTCAAGTGGCTGGGCTCGGGGAAGAAGACCTCGAGCACCCTGTAGCCCCGAGGTCGCCTCGGGCACGGCGGAGGAGTGCGGGTGCGGGTTGCGATCGTCGCGGGGTCCGAGGCCGGGCACGCGCTGCCCTCCCTCGCTCTCGCCCTCCGCCTGATCGGCGGCGGACACCGGCCCGTCGTGTTCACCGGCAGGCGGTGGATCGACGTCGGCGCCCGCTACGGCGTGGACACCCGCGAGCTCCCCGGCCTCGCCGCGCGGCCCGGCGACGACGACGGCGATGCGGGCGCCAAGATCCACGGCCGCGCCGCGTACATCGCCACCCGCGTGCTCCCCGCGATCGACGCCGCCGGTGCCGACCTCGTGGTGGCCGACATCCTCACCCCCGGCGGCGGCATGGCCGCCGAGCTGCTGGGCGTTCCCTGGCTGGAACTGAGCCCGCACCCGCTGTACAAGCCGTCCAAGGGGCTGCCGCCGATCGGCGCAGGAATGGCCCCCGCCGAGACGCCCCGCGAGCTGCTCCGCGACGCCGTCCTGCGCGCCTTCACCGCCCGCGACCTGCGGACGGGCCGGATCCAGCGCGAACGCGCGAGGGCCGGGATCGGGCTCCCGGCACGCGATTCCGGCCCCGCCGGTCGGCTCGTCGCGACCATCCCCGCCCTCGAACTGCCCAGGCCCGACTGGCCGGCCCGCACGCACCTCGTCGGGCCACTCACCCTCGAGCCCACCGACGAGACCTGCCCCGTCCCCGGCGGTGACGGCCCCCTGGTGATGGCGGCACCGTCGA
This sequence comes from Tsukamurella paurometabola, assembly GCA_040391845.1. Taxonomy (GTDB): domain Bacteria; phylum Actinomycetota; class Actinomycetes; order Mycobacteriales; family Mycobacteriaceae; genus Tsukamurella; species Tsukamurella paurometabola_B. The sequence continues at coordinate 29,773 of JBEBXD010000015.1, forward strand.
CCGCCGCGACGGGGGAGGAGAACCTCGCCGCAGCCACCGTCGAGGGGCTCCGCGGGGAGGGCGTGCGCGTCGCGATCAGCGGCCTCACCCCGCCCGTGTTCGACGAGCCCTGGGTCGCCAGCGGATTCGGCCGGCAGGACGACCTCGTCGCCCGGTCCGACGCGGTGGTCTGCGGCGGCGGGCACGGCATGCTCACCAAGGCGCTCACCGCGGGCAGGCCCGTGGTGGTGGTACCCGGCGGCGGCGACCAGTGGGAACTCGCCAACCGCGTCGCCCGCCAGGGCAGTGGGCTGCTGGTGCGCCCCTCCACGCCCACCGCGATCCGCGACGCCGTGCGGCGCGTCCTCGCCGAACCGTCGTTCGCGCGCGCCGCCCGTGCGGCGGCGGAGAGCGCCCACCGCGTCGCGGACCCCGTGCTCGTGTGCGAGGCGTATCGGTAACCTGGTGCGGTGCGCCTCACCGACTTCCGCGAACTGCTCTACACCGAGTTCGGCACTCTCCGCGGCGACGCGCTGATGCGCGATCACCGGCTCGGCGATTTCGGCGTCACCGGCGACGAGGCGATCGAATCCGGCGTCGACCCGCGCGACGTGTGGCGTGCTCTGTGTTCCGAATTCGACGTTCCCCGGTCCCGCTGGTAGCCGGGCTCACGACGGGCGCGTGCCCCTTGCCCCGAGCCCGACGTTCCCCGGTCCCGTTGGTAGCCGCTACTGCGGCGTCGGGCCCGGGGTCCACAGGCCGGAGCGCGTGACCTCGGTCCGGACCTGCTGCGCGGGAGCGGCCTCCACGTACGGGACGTAGCGTTCCAGCGCGCCCCACTCGCGGCCCCAGTCGTGGTTCAGGTAGGTCGGCACCGTCTGCGCCCGCGCGAGCAGCAGGGCCCAGCCCAGCGGGCCGCCCGCATCGCCGCCCTCCCAGGTGGTGGTCGCCGCCGCGGCGAGGTCCCGCTCGGGCAGGATCCGCCACTTCGGCTGCTCGGCGACGCCACCGCTCTCGCGCCACTGCCGCTGGCACGGGAAGCCGATCCCGGCGCCCCAGTCCACCAGCGTCGGATCGTCGCCGAGCAGTTCCTGCAGCGTCTCGAGCCTCGGCGCGCGCGGGGGCGTGTACGCCACCCACGTGCTCTCCGACGGTGCGGTGATCGTCGCCCGCACGCGCACCGCCGTCGCCCCCGCGGGGACCGCCTCGGCGGGCACCCGCAGGTTCCGCCACGCCGGCGCCGGGCCGATGTCGATCGGCGTCACGGTGCCGTTCGGCGTGATGGTGCCTGTGCCCGTACCGAATTCGAGCTGCAGGTCGCCCGGGTTGAAGCGCCCGGCCACGCTGATCGTGAGGAGCCGGTCGATCCCCCCGGCGGGGAGCGCGTACCAGCTGGACACGGCCCGCGCGTTGCGCTGCGCACCGGTCTGCCGGCTGCCGATCACCGGCACCCGGGCGGGATCGAGCCCGAACGGCAGCGCCGCCGTGGAACCGTTGACGCCGGGCCGATCCAGCGTGCCGCCGCCGGTGCCGCCCGTGTTCGACGGGGTGGTGTCGGCGTCGCCGGTGCGCACCAGGTCGGCCGCGCCCCGCGAGGAGGAGGTGAGGCTGCCGGCGATGCCGTTGGGTGTGAAGTTCTCGCCCGCCGCGCCGATCAGCGGGTCGGGCGCGGTGCCGAGCGGGGTGAGGAGGCCGGCGTTCGCGTCGCGTTCGACGAGCACCTCGTCGGCCATGCCGCACGGATCGCCGGCGAGCGAGCGCAGGTTCTGCTGCCCGTAGGAGTAGGCGGGGTGCTGGATCAGGATCGACGCCGCATTGGTGGCGCCGATCATCGCGATCACCAGGATCGCGACCGCGGTGATCGGCGTCGCGAACCCCGGCAGCCGCAGGCGGCTGCGGTCGCGCGTCCCCTCCGGCCCGCCGGATCCGGGGATCCGCGGTGTCCAGCCCGTCACGTGCACCACCAGTGCGGCGGCGAGCAGGAGCACGGTGAGGGCGCCGAAGACGGTGGCGATCGCGATGCCGCCGACCGCGGGATCGGCTCCGCCCCAGGGGATGCCGAAGTTCCCGGGGTAGAACCAGCCGTTGGTGCTCTCGAACGCCAGGGTGGCGCAGCCGGCGACCGCCGCGAGCGTGAGCAGCCGGAACTGGAGGCGGCGGATGGTCCGCGGCCCCATCGCCACCACGGCGATCGCGGCGACCATCGCGCCCAGCGTCGCGAAGGCGCCGAAGTGGTGCGTCCACTTGGTGGGGTTGAACGCCATCACCAGCAGCGAGACGCCGGTGGCCGCCACCACGCGGCGCGCGGGCCCGGTGGCGATGCCCGGGATCCGGCGCCGCCACAGCAGCAGCGTCGCCGTGATCAGGGCGCCGAGCAGCATGGCCAGCATCGCGAACCGTCGGGCCACCGAACCGTTCGGGTTCTGCTGGAACAGGGCCTCGTAGCGGATGATCTCGCGGTGCCACGGCTCGCTGGGCCCCACGTCGCCGAGCAGGGTGGTCGACTGCAGCATCTCGACCAACCCGTGGTCGGCGAACACGAGGTACAGCACGGACGCGCCCGCGGCGGCCAGGGTGAGCAGCGAGGCGGCGTACCCGTTCGCCCGCACGTGCGCCACGACGGCCCGCCACAGGGGCGCGGCCGCGACCAGGAACACGACGAACGCGAAGCTGCCCGTCGGCGCCGCGGAGAGCGTGAGCCCGGCGATGACCAGGCCGACCCCCGCGGGCGCCAGCCGGCGGGTCGCGATGGTGCGCTCCACCAGGCACCAGGTGGCGACGGTGCCCACCGCCACGATCGGCTCGGGCCGCAGGCCCGGGTTGTAGGTGAGCCAGAACAGGGTGAACACGGCCGCCGCGGCCCACAGGCCGCGCGAGTAGTCCCGGGGCGCGCGCCGCTTGCTCAGCCCCAGGCGGGGTAGCACCTCGCGGGACAGCAGGAACCAGGCGAGGACGCCCGAGAGCAGCGCCGGCAGCCGCAACCACGGACTCGACACGCTCAGGTCGGCCATCCACGAGACCACGTAGAACGGCATGCCGAAGGGTGCGTACGGGGCGTCGTAGTAGCGGAACACCTCGGGCATGTACCCGGAATGCGGTGCCGCCTTGATCATTCCGAGGATGTAGCCGTCGTCCGAGGTGGGCGCGCCGATGATGTGCCACACCAGCAGGCTGCCGACGACGGCCGCGTCCGCGAGGCGCACGTGCAGCCAGCGGCGGGGGAGCAGCCGCCCTCGTCTCCGCCCGTCCGCGCGGTCGAGCAGCGCGAGCGCGAACAGTGCGACGAGCACGCATGCCACCCCGACGAGGATCGCGACGCCCTTGAGGACGGACGGCGAGGAGGTGTACCGCGAGTCCACCTCGATGCGCATCGACGGTGCCGCACCCTGCAGCTGGGCGGGGAGGTCGGAGAACACGCCGACCACCTGCGGGCGCAGGTCCCCCCGAACGTCGCCCCCGCCGGTGATGCCGTCGGCCGTGGCCCGGGCGCCGTCCGCGTCGATCTGGATGCGCACCGCACCGCACCGGGCGAGGTCGGCGCGGGGCACGCTGAGCACCAGCGCTCCGCGGGAGCGGACCGTCAGCGCCTCGCCGTCGACGGCGACGTACAGCCCGACCGTGCGCGCCCGGTCCCCGGCGGGTGGCGGCGTCGTCGCAGCGAGAACCGTCTGCTTGTCCGACGGTGCCGTCGCCGCGACCGAGCACGGCACCGTCGCATCCACCGAGATCGGCTTGTACATGGTGAGCGGTGCGGTGACCGGCGCCAGCGAACCGGACTGCGGCCAGTCGATCGTGACGGCGGTCTGCTTGATCGGCAGCAGGGGCGTCGCGAGCGCGAGGACCAGGCCGATCAGGCCGGCCGTGACGGCGGCGATCCGGGCGATTCGGAGGTTCACGATCAGTCAGGGTATCGGCCCGGTACGCCGGGGTGTGCCGACGCGCGGCGCATCGCCCGGGACGGCTGTGAAATAAGTCGGATGTGCCGTTATGCTGTGATCACCGACACAGCCCGCGCGTGTTCCGCCACCCCTGGAGCAGGCGCAATGAGAGAAAGCACGGTGGTTTCAGTGACCCTTGACGCCAATTCGCCGATCGACAGGTTGCCGGGAGGCCGGTCCTCCGCGCAGGAGTCCGCGCTCGCGGGCCAGCACGACGCCGATCCCCGGGGCGGCCAGTCCGCCGCCGTCGAATCGTTCTCCTTGGACGATCGGTACACCCGCGAAGAGGGCACGATCTACCTCACGGGCATCCAGGCCCTGGTGCGCATGGTGCGCGACCGGGCCCGGCTGGACCGCCGCCAGAATCTCACGACGGGCTCGTTCATCTCCGGTTACGAGGGCTCCCCGCTCGCGGGCTACGACCTGGAGATCGCCAAGCGCACGAAGTACCTCAAGGACTTCGACATCGTTCACCGCCCCGGCCTCAACGAGGAGTTGGCCGCCACCTCCGTGATGGGCTCGCAGATCGCCGCGCAGGTCGGCCATCTGGACCGCGGCCTCGACGGCGTGACCGGCTACTGGTACGGCAAGGCCCCCGGCCTCGACCGGGCGACCGACGCGCTGCGGCACGCCAACATGATCGGTACGCACCCCACGGGCGGCGCGGTCGCCCTCGTCGGCGACGATCCGGGCGCCAAGAGCTCCACGGTGCCGTGCGCCTCGGAGATGGCGCTGGCCGACCTCTACATGCCCATCCTGTACCCGGCCGATTCGCAGGACATCCTCGATCTCGGCGTGCACGCGGCGATCATGTCCCGCGTTTCCGGCCTGTGGACCTCGCTGAAGATCTCGGCGCACGTCGCCGACGGCTCGTCGACGGCCGATGTGCACCCCGACCGCATCCTGCCCGTCTACGGCGATCTCGGCACCAGCCCGCACGTGCCCTCCGGGCAACTGCTCGGCGCGAAGCTGATGGAGCTCGAGCAGAACCAGCTCACCGTGCGCATGCCGCGGGCCACCGAGTACGCCCGGATCAACCGGCTCAACCGGATCACGGTGCGCTCCGGCGACGACCGGATCGGCATCGTCTGCGCGGGTAAGACCTACCTGGACGTGCGGGAGTCCCTGCGGCTCATCGGTATCGAGGACGACGAGCTCAATCGCCTCGGCATCCGCATCCTCAAGATGGGCATGGTCTATCCGTTCGAGCGGCAGATCATGCACGAGTTCATCGACGGCCTCGACGAGGTCATCGTGGTGGAGGAGAAGCGCGACTTCCTCGAGACGATGATGCGCGACATCCTGTTCCGGCACCCCGGCGCCCCGAACATCGTGGGCAAGACCAACGAGGACGGCTCCACCCTGTTCTCCCGGTTCGGTGAGCTGGACGTGGACTCCGTCTCCCGCGGCCTGGCCCAGCGCCTGGCCCGCGTGCACCGGGTGCCGGCAGCGAAGGACTGGCTGGACCGCAAGGCCCGGGTGCGCACGCGCATCGAGCTGCCGCTCGCCGCGCGCAGCCCGTACTTCTGCTCCGGCTGCCCGCACAACACCTCCACCAAGGTGGCCGACGACACGCTGGTCGGCGCCGGCATCGGCTGCCACGCCATGGTGCTGCTCATGGACCCGCAGCAGGTGGGCGACGTCACCGGCGTGAGCCAGATGGGCGGCGAGGGCGCGCAGTGGGTCGGCATGGCGCCGTTCGTGACCGAGAAGCACTTCGTGCAGAACATCGGCGACGGCACGTTCATGCACTCGGGATCGCTGGCGCTGCGCCAGTCCGTGGCGTCGGGGGAGCGGATCACCTACAAGCTGCTGTTCAACGGCACCGTCGCCATGACGGGCGGCCAGGACCCGGTGGGCGAGATGACGCTCCCGCAGATCTGCACCCTGCTGCTCGCCGAGCGTGTCACCCGCGTCGTCGTCACCTCCGACGATCCGAAGCGCACCAAGGCGCTCGGGCTGCCCAAGGGCGTCGAGGTCCGCGACCGCGCGGACACTCTCGACGTGCAGCGGGAGCTGGCCGAGGTGCCCGGTGTCACGGTGCTCGTGCACGACCAGCACTGCGCCGCGGAGAAGCGGCGCAAGCGCAAGCGCGGCAAGTACCCGACGCCGAACCAGCGCGTGGTCATCAACGAGCGCATCTGCGAGGGCTGCGGCGACTGCGGCCAGAAGAGCAACTGCCTCTCGGTGCACCCGGTGGAGACCGAGTTCGGCCGCAAGACCCGGATCGACCAGAGCTCCTGCAACCTCGACTTCTCGTGCCTCAAGGGCGATTGCCCGTCGTTCGTGACGGTCACGCCCGGCTCGCAGGGCAAGGTCCGCAAGTCGGTGCCCGACATCACTGCGGATTCGATCCCGCAGCCGAAGAAGGCCCGCCGCGAGGCGGACGGCATGGCGATCCGCATCACGGGCATCGGTGGCACGGGCGTAGTGACGGTCTCGCAGATCCTCGCCACCGCCACGGTGCTCGACGGGCACTCGGCGCGCACCGTCGACATGACCGGCATGGCCCAGAAGGGCGGCGCGGTGGTCTCGGACATCAAGGTCTCGGCCACGTACGTCGACCAGGCCGCGAAGGTCGCCTCCGGCGACTGCGACGTGTACCTGTCCTGCGACAGCCTCGTCGGCGTCGATCCGGCGAACCTCAAGGTGGCCTCGCCGGAGCGCACCACGTCGATCGTGTCGACCACCGAGGTGCCCACCGGGCAGATGGTGATCGACACCTCGGTCGGCTACCCGGATGCGCGGAGCATCCACGAGGCGATCGACCGGGCCTCGCTGCGCACCGTGTACCTCGATCCGGGCGAGCTGACGCTGGAGCTGTTCGGCGACGAGCAGTACGCCAACCTGTTCATGGTGGGCGCCGCCTTCCAGACCGGCGCGCTGCCGATCAGCTCCGCCTCCATCGAGCGGGCCATCGAGCTCAACGGCGTTGCGGTGGAGAAGAACCTGCAGGCGTTCCGCCGTGGCCGCCAGTCGGTCTCGGATCCGGCGGGCGTGAAGGCCGCGATCGACGCGCTGCATCCTGTTCCCGCGCCGGCGCCGGTGAGCGCGTACGCCAAGGGTCTCGTCGCCGCACTGGACGGTGGCTCCGAGGAGCTGCTGCGGCAGGTGGCCCTGCGTGTGGACGAGCTGGTCGCCTACCAGGACAAGGCCTACGCGGAGCGCTACCTCGCCGATGTGGCCCGCGTGTTCCGTGCCGAGAAGGGTTGGGGTTCGGAGGATCTCACCGCCGCCGTCGCGCACAACCTGCACAAGCTGATGGCGTACAAGGACGAGTACGAGGTGGCCCGGCTCACGCAGGACGCGGCGTTCGCCGCGCACGTCGCCGACGAGTTCGGTGCGGACGCGAAGAAGGCCATCCGCCTGCACCCGCCGACGCTGCGCGAGATGGGCATGAAGAACAAGCTCGCGCTGGGCGAGTGGGTGAACCCGGGCATGAAGACGCTGGCGAAGATGAAGCGCCTGCGCGGCACCAAGCTCGACCTGTTCGGCATGACCGAGATGCGCCGCATGGAGCGCACGCTGATCGCCGAGTACCGCGCGCTCGTGGGCCTGATGATCGCCGCCGCCGAGGGTGGTCGCGTCGCGGAGCAGCAGCGCGAGCAGGTGCTCGCCCTCGCCGAGCTGCCGGACATGGTCCGCGGCTACGAGTCGGTGAAGACCGGCAACGTGGAGAAGTACCGCGCCGCCGTGCAGGCGCAGCTGGAGATCCTGGGCTGGTAGGCCCTCGGTCCGCAGGTCCGACGGTGACCGCCCCTCACGTCCGAGGGGCGGTCACCGCCGTCTCGGGCGATCATCGTCAGTGATCGATGCAAGCAGAACTGCTCGGGCGCGTGTGTACTTTTCGCGAAGCCGCTCTGCCTTTGCCGGATCGACGGCTGCGAGTGCCGGGTTCGACTCGAGGTTCAATGCGTTGTCTGCCAGCTTCACATACCGTCCCAGCGGATCGGCAGCAGCTCGGCCGATCAGGTCTTCGTACGCTTCGTCAGGCCGTTTCGACACCGACTCCACCGCCCGGATCACAGGCTCGGGGACACCGTGGGCCCGCAATTGCGTGGACGTCACCTCGGTGTCTTCCAGAATGTCGTGAAGCCATCCGGCCATCTCCGCCTCGACGCCGAGTGGCGCGAGGGCGGCCGCGATCGGTTCGAGGTGCGCATGATAGTAGTCGCGATCGAGCTTGTCGCGCTGGCCCATGTGGGCGCGCCGCGCGATGTCCTTCACTTCAGGCAGGGAGATCATGATTCCTTGAATTCAGTCATGGCGTCGTTCAGGCGCCGCCGGAGTGAGGGGCCAGCATTCGGGTACACGGTCCGCGCTGTCCAATCCCGTGGTATTTGAGTTCTCGACGAGATCGCCGCAAACTGTGGCCGGCGAAAATGCTGTCGGGCGGAGGTTCGTTCGGCGTCGCTCCGCAAGCCGATCCAAGCCGGTTCGGAGCTCCAGTCCTCGAAGGTCCATGCGAGTATTGCTACTCGGAGGCGCATCTCCCCAGCTGTCCTTCGCATCTCTGCGACGTCTTCTTGTCGCTTGCGGAGCGATATCAGCGCAGACCGCAATGCAGAGATCTCCAATAGGACTTCGGTGCCGTCGTTGGATGAGCCGATAAGCACTGCCCACTCGCGCATTCCCGAGAGGAGTCGCCGCATTGACTGGTCGGCGAGGTCCTTCGCACATCCGTGGGTATCTTGATTCGCACATTTCGCGGAGTAGACACCGTCTGCGGCATCCCCCATCCAAGACAGTGGCTTCCCGTACCTCCACCCTTCATCTTCGGACTGTGGAGTCGAGGGACACCTGCCGGATTCGATGAGCCGAAGCGCCGCCTCGACGTGGAGGCAGTGGCGCACGACGGCGCCGAGACCGGCTCCGGTCAGTCCCGTCTGGCGTGCGTCTTGCTCGGCCCGCTCGCGCTTTTCGTATACGAAGTAGATGACTCCGACCACCAATGCGCTTGAGAGGGTCGACGCGAGTACCGAGTGGTCAGCCCAGAATTTGTTCCGGATTTGCAGCGGCCAGTCGGTCAACAGCATGAAGAACAGGCCCGCGCCGCACATGGTCGCTAGAGCGGCGTAGATCACGCTGTCTCTCGTGGCGGAGTGAGTAAGGCTACCGGTGCGGACCCGACGGATCAGTACGAGCACAATCGCCACGGCGAGCACGACGAGGAAGGTTGCCGGAAGCACCGCGCCCCAGTCGATGTCGACAAGCGATTGCTGCGGATACTCGTCACCCTCCGACAGGGTTTGGGAAGTGAGCTCGGCGATGTCGGGGTGCGTGGCTCGCATCAGTAGCTCTGCGTCGGGAAGCAGGTGTTATCGACCTGTGGTTGCCGCACCGCAGGAACGTCCGTGGATGATGCGAGTGCTGTTCCGCCCGGCGTGTAGTCGCCGATTCGGATGGTCCCGCTTGATCGCAACGTCGCCAGGTTCTCCCGCATCGATTCGACGTATTCGTCGAGGTATTCGGCATTGATAATCCCGTCGATGAACCCCTCGCCCATGCTGGCGAGGACGACATCTTCAAATCGTTGGAGCTGTCCTTGGCGTCGCCCTCCGTGCAGGATTCGGCTAACTTTGTCGTCGTTGTACGGCGTGATCGCCTTCGCCACGTCCTCGATATTGCGGAATTCCAGCGCAGCCAGGAGCTGGACTGTCTCCTCGTACCGGTATGTTGCTACGCGGCTATCGGCACCGTACTGCTCGTCGAGGTAGTTCTTGAGGTTATCGACGTTCAGGGGAAGCTCCTCGAGGGTTCCTTCGGCGCTCCTGTCGGTGATCATGGTGCGATCGTCCCAGGTCTTCTTGAGGCGCCCGAACTCGCGGTCGCCGATCCCGATCAACCCGGATAGCTCACGCAGGCCTCGCCTGATGTCGTCGCGTGCATGGTCTGGGCCGCGTGAATCAACATTGGCGGACTCATCGAAATCGGGGTCGTCCTTGTACTGGATGTGATGGGAGATCTGGGCCCAGGCATGTTGGAGAGCGGTCCTGACCTGGACTTCAGCTACCTTGTCCTTGAACTGCTCATACTCGGGGAGTCTGAGACGGTGCTCCTTCATTCTCACCACATAGTGGCGACTTCGGTACCCCTCGTCCTCTTTCCGGGCCCTCTCTTCATTCTCCTCGTCGTCGGGGCTGCGCACGATCTCGAACTCGTCGTCGAGGATCGCGCTCACGATGTTCGACGTCTCCTCGAAGATCGTGATGACGCGGACCCCGGCGAGGTCGATGATGTCTTTGATTGGATCGGGGTACTTCAACGTTTCGGTCGAGTCGCGCCGGATTGACTTCTTGCCGAAGCTCGTCACGTCCTTCGCGCGTGCCTCAACTGAGGCGATTCCGCGCGCCTCCTTCTTGTTCGTGAGAGCAGCCTCGAGGACCAGCTTGACCTGGTTCGCGAATCGCCTGTAGTCCTCTTGGACCTTGCGGTACTGCTCCTCGCTCCTTGACCGGATCTCTCGATCCTGGTCGGCGATGTGACTGTCGTGGCTCATCTGTCCCCCTCAGACCGCCCCAGGTGTTGCATGTTGTGATCGATCGGCGTGTCGTACGCGCAGGATGCTAACCCCTGGCGTCGTGGTTGTCAGGACATTCGCCGCAGGTCAGACTGGCGCTGGGGCGATGTGAAACTCTCAAGGGCTAGTACACAGCGAGGCTCGCGCCTACGTTCGATACGCCGATGGGCTCTCCGTACCAGGTTGCGGGGAGGTCATCTCGGACTTTGTAGGCGTCCTACGCGCGCCGCGGCGTGTCGCGCGTTCGATGCTTGCTTCGAACGGTCGTTCGCCTATAGTCGACGGTGTTCGACGTGAAAGTGAGCCGGCGAGGGACGCGCCCCCGATGGGATGCGGAAACTTGTCAGTGGGTCCCTCTAGCGTCCGTAGCAACAGTAGAACCCAGCGCCGCGGCACTTCCCGCCCCGGCCCGAAGGACGGAGAGTCCCATGGCACCTGCACCCGCGGATCGCGATAAGGCCCTCGAGCTGGCGCTCGCCCAGATCGACAAGAACTACGGCAAGGGCTCGGTGATGCGCCTCGGTGACGAGGTCCGCCAGCCCATCGCGGTGATCCCCACCGGCTCCATCGCGCTGGACGTGGCGCTCGGCATCGGCGGCCTCCCGCGCGGCCGCGTCGTGGAGATCTACGGCCCGGAGTCCTCGGGTAAGACCACCGTGGCACTGCACGCGGTCGCGGAGGCGCAGGCCAACGGCGGCATCGCCGCCTTCATCGACGCGGAGCACGCGCTCGACCCCGATTACGCGGCGAAGCTGGGTGTCGATACCGATGCGCTCCTCGTCTCTCAGCCGGACACCGGTGAGCAGGCGCTCGAGATCGCGGACATGCTGATCCGCTCCGGCGCGCTCGACATCATCGTCATCGACTCGGTGGCGGCACTGGTGCCCAAGGCCGAGATCGAGGGCGAGATGGGCGATAGCCACGTCGGCCTGCAGGCCCGCCTCATGAGCCAGGCGCTCCGCAAGATGACGGGCGCGATGAACAACTCGGGCACCACCGCCATCTTCATCAACCAGCTGCGCGAGAAGATCGGCGTCATGTTCGGTTCGCCCGAGACCACCACGGGCGGTAAGGCGCTGAAGTTCTACGCCTCGGTCCGCCTGGACGTGCGCCGCATCGAGACTCTCAAGGACGGCACCGACGCCGTCGGCAACCGTACCCGCGTCAAGGTGGTCAAGAACAAGGTCTCGCCGCCGTTCAAGCAGGCGGAGTTCGACATCATCTACGGCCAGGGCATCAGCCGCGAGGGTTCCATCATCGACATGGGCGTCAACGAGGGCTTCATCCGCAAGTCGGGCTCCTGGTACACGTACGACGGCGACCAGCTGGGGCAGGGCAAGGAGAACGCCCGCAAGTTCCTGCTCGAGAACCCCGATGTCCGTGACGAGATCGAGAAGCGGATCAAGGAGAAGCTCGGCGTGGGCGCCGATGTCACCGCCGACGCCGACGAGATCGCACCCGCCCCGGTCGACTTCTAGGCAGCGATGTCGGACTACGCCGACGACGAGGTCGTCTCCCGGGGCAGGCGCCGCGGAAGACGCCGGTCGGCGGACGGCGGCGACGATCGTGCGGCCCGGCTCGCGGAGCAGGAGCCGGCCCAGCGCGAGGCCCTCGCCCGGGATCTGATCTACCGCGCCCTCGGAATGCGGGACCACTCCCGGGCGGAGCTCCGGAACAAGCTGGCGCGCCGCGGCTTCGACGAGGAGCTCACCGAGCGGATGCTCGACAAGTTCGTCGCCGCCGGCCTCATCGACGACGCCGCGTTCGCGCAGCGCTGGGTCCAGTCGCGGCACCAGTTCTCGGGCCGGGGTCGCCGCGCCCTGGCGCAGGAACTGCGCACGAAAGGCGTCGGGGATGAGGAGGCATCGGCCGCGCTCGACACCGTCAGCCGCGAGGACGAACGCGACCGCGCCGCCGAACTGGTGGAGCGCAAACTCGCCCGCCTCGAGATCCCGCAGGACCGCACCGACAGGGACAAGCTGACGCAGCGGCTCGTCGGGATGCTCGGCCGCCGCGGGTACCACCCCTCGCTCGCGCTGGCCGTCGTACTCGATGCGATCCGCGAGAAGGCCGACGAGGCAGGCGAATAGCGTCGATCACCGCGATGCGCACGGCGTGCGCGACGTGGTGAGGAAACCGAGGTTCCCGACGCCGGGAATCAGGGCGTCCCGGCCACCGTCCCGCTCGACGGTCCGCTCCGCCTCCGCAGTGCCCACCGCGCGCCGCAGCGCCTTCTCCCACTCGCCGGACTCGAGCATCGTCCGGAGAGCGGAGTTGACCGCATCGCGGGCCGCGTCATCGCCGTGGGCGAGGCCGATGCCGTACCGCTCCACCGCGAACGGGGCACCCCGCGGGCGGAGGCGGCCATCCACACACGAGTCCTTCGGCGTCACCAGATCCACCACCCGGAAGGTGCCCGGCCGCTGCTCGGCGAAGCCCGCGAGGATGACCTCGTCGGAGGTCACCGCGTCGACGGCCCCGGAGGCGAGCGCGCCCACACACCCCGAATAGGTGTCGTACTCGGTGACGCGCAGGTCCGGGAACGCGGACGCCACCGTGCGGGCCGACGTCGACCCCGTCACCGAGCACAGCGTGCGATCACGCCCCGGATCGGAGACGGTGCCGGCCAGCGGATCGTCCTCGCGCACCAGCAGGCCCTGCCGGGTCGTGAGATACGGGCCGGCGAACCCCACCCGGGAAGCCCGGTCGGCGTCGATGGAGTACGAGGCGACGATCGCGTCGACCTCGCCGTTGTCGATCAGCCGCTCCCGCTGCGACGTCGGGCTCTCCCGCCACGTGACCCGCGGCTCCGACTTCCCCCGGGACTGCGCCACCGACCGCACCACGTACCGCGCCACATCGATGTCGAAGCCCGAATAGGCGCCGCCCGCACTGCGGAGCCCCAGCCCCGGCTGATCGGCCTTCACCCCGACGATCACCACACCGTTGTCGATCGACCGCAGGAGGCTGCGCGGCGACGGGCCCGAACACGCGCACAGCGCGGCCACCAGCACCGTCACCAGTGCCAGGGCCGCGCTCGTGCGGGCGGTCACGGCGATCAGTCGCCGTAATCCTGTCGCAGATCCCGGTGCTTCGGATCGGGATGCGTGGTCTCCATGACCTCCTTGGACATGATCCCGGGCTCCGGCAGCGGCGCGATGGGCGTGTCCACGATCATCTTCTTCTTCCGGCCCTCACGCAGGTTCTTCTCGATGTTCGACGCCAGCGTGGAGAGCGCGAAGTTGATGATGATCATGATGATCGCGACCATGATCAGCGAGGGGATCACGTTGCCCCACTCGTTGCCGGCCTGGATGCCGGACTTCACCACCTCGACGTAGCCGATGGTGTAGCCCAGGGCGCTGTCCTTGAGCGCGATGACCATCTGCGAAATCAGGGCGGGCAGCATCGCGGCCACCGCCTGGGGGAGCAGAATCATGCGCATCGTCTGGGACTTGCGCAGCCCCAGCGCCTTCGCGGCCTCGAACTGGCCCTGCGGCAGGGAGTTGATGCCCGACCGCAGGATCTCCGCGATCACCGAGCCGTTGTACAGGGTGAGGCCGAACACCACCGCGAAGAACGCCATGAAGTCCGAGTTGAACACGTGATAGGTGCCGAACACGATGTACAGGAACGTGATCAGGATCAGCACCGGGATGGCGCGGAAGAACTCCACCAGCGCGCCCGTCGCCCAGCGCACCGAGCGGTGATCGGAGAGCCGCCCGATCCCCAGCAGGGCGCCCATGATCAGGGCGAGGACGATGGAGCTGAGCGCCGCCGCGAAGGTGCCCCACAGGCCGGGGAGGATGTAGGTGGTCCAGTAGTGCCCGTCGACGAACGGCTTGAGCTTCTCCTGCTCGAACTGCCCGTTCCCGGCGAACACGGTGACCACCCACGCCAGCGCCGCGACCACGACGATCACGAAGACCAGCGCGATGATGTTGTTGCGCATCCGGGCCTTGGGGCCCGGCGCGTCGTAGAGGACGGTGGACGTCGACTTCGCGCTCATCGCTTCACCGCCATCCGCTTGGCGAGGTATCCGGAGAGTCCGCCCTCCAACAGGGTGATGATCATGAACCCGACCGCGAAGATCAGGAAGATCGGGATCAGCTGATCGCTGTACTTCTCCTGCTGCTCCTTCATCAACAGCGCCGCCTCACCCACGCCGATGATCGACGCGATCGTGGTGTTCTTCGTGAGCGCGATCAGGACGCTGCCCATCGGGGCGATCACCGACCGGGCGGCCTGCGGCAGCACGATCAGGGTGAACACCTGCAGGAAGGACAGGCCCAGCGAACGCGCCGCCTCGGCCTGACCGAGCGGCACCGTGTTGAAGCCGGACCGCAGGGTCTCGCAGACGAAGGTGGCTGTGTACACGACGAAACCGACCACCGCGAGCCAGAAGTTGTTGTTCTCGGTGAAGTTCGCGTTGTTCGGTGCCAGCGCGAACCCCATGTTCTGGTACAGGCCCAGCGAGAGGAACAGGACGATCAGCGTGAGCGGGGTGTTCCGCACGATGTTGACGTACCAGGTGCCGAAGATCCGCATCGCCGGAACCGGCGAGACCCGCATCCCCGCGAGCACGGTGCCCCAGATGGTGGCGCCGATCGCGGAGAAGAAGGTCAGCTTGATGGTCACCCAGAACGCCGGCCACAGCTGTGGCCCGAGGTCTTCCCACATGGTCACACACCCGCCTTCGTGCATGCCGGCGCGTTGTCCTCCAACAGCCAGCTGAGGTCACCGGGGAGCGCCACCAGCGCGGAGGCGGGCTTGCCGCTCGCGTCGGGGCGTCCCTGATCGATCATCGTGGTCGCGTACTCGCCCAGGTTGTCCCGCAGCGCGGTGAACAGAGCGTTGTTCGGGTCCGCGTAGGCCAGGGCCGTGAACTTCTTCACCTCGTCGGCCGGGACCGCGCAGCCCGCGCGCGCCGCGACCGCGTCCTTCTCGTACACGGCCGCTCCCTGATCGCCGAGCAGCATCTGGCGCAGCGCCTTGTTCGCCTCCCGCAGCGCATCCGCATCGCCCTTGCGCAGGCCGATGCCGTAGCGCTCGGTGGAGAACTGGGCGCCCTTCTTCTTGGTCGTTCCGTTCGGCAGGGTGGTGTCCTTCGGATAGGTCATGGGAACGATGTCGAACTCGCCCGGGTACTTGGCCTGAAAGCCTGCGAGGATGGTGGCGTCGGTGGTCAGCGCGTCGAGCACGCCGCGCCGCACCCCCTCCACACACGAGGCGTAGCCGTCGTACTGCTGCAGCTGCACGTTGGGCAGCGCCGCCTTGACGTTGATCGCCGAGGTCGAACCCGAGACCGAGCACAACCGGCGGCCCGAGTTCAGGTCCTCCAGGGCGCGGATCGGGTTCGAGGTCTCCTTGCTCACCAGCAGCGCCTGATAGGTCAGCAGGTACGGGCCGGCGAAGTCCACCTTCTTCAGGCGGGCGGCGCTGATCGAGTAGGTGGCCGCGATCATGTCGACCTCGCCGTTCTCGATCATCCGCTCGCGCAGCGGAGACGGGGTCTCCTTCCAGGAGATCTTCGGCTCGGCCCAGCCGTTGTTCTTCGCGATCTGCTTGACCACGAACTCCGAGACGGCCACGTCCGAGCCGCTGTGCGACTTGTCCGGGTTGCGGTTGGCCAGGCCCGGCTGATCGTACTTGGTGCCGAGCACCACGCTGCCGTTCTTGATCGAGTCCAGCAGGCTGCGCGGGGTGCTGCTGCCGCAGGCCGCGACCAGCGGCACCGTGACCACGACGGCCGCCGCGGCGGCGACCGCGGTGCGCCAGCGCCGGCTTCGATTCCTCTCTGCCGTCATGATCAGTGCCCCAGGATCTTGCCGAGGAAGTCCCTCGCGCGGTCGGACTTCGGTGCGGTGAAGAAGGATTCGGGATCGGTGTCCTCGACGATCTCGCCGTCGGCGAGGAACAGGATGCGATCGGCGGCCTTGCGCGCGAAGCCCATCTCGTGGGTCACGCAGACCATCGTCATCCCGTCCTTCGCGAGGCCGACCATCACGTCCAGCACCTCGTTGACCATCTCCGGGTCGAGGGCGGAGGTGGGCTCGTCGAACAGCATCACCTTGGGGCCCATCGCGAGAGCGCGCGCGATGGCGACGCGCTGCTGCTGGCCACCCGACAGCTGCGCCGGGTACTTGTCCTTCTGGGCGACGATGCCCACCCGGTCCAGCAGCTCCAGCGCGCGTCTCTCGGCGTCCGCCTTGGACTGCTTGCGCACCTTGATCGGTCCCAGCGTCACGTTGTCGAGGATCGTCTTGTGCGCGAACAGGTTGAACGACTGGAAGACCATCCCGACCTCGGCGCGCAGGTTCGCCAGGCCCCGTCCCTCCTCCGGGAGGAGCGCACCGTCGATCTTGATGGTGCCCGAGTCGATCGGCTCGAGCCGGTTGATGGTGCGGCACAGCGTCGACTTGCCCGAACCGGACGGACCGAGCATGACGACGACCTGGCCCTTGGGCACGGTCAAGTTGATGGTCTTGAGTACGTGGAGATCGCCGAAGTGCTTCTCCACCGAATCGATCTCGATCATCGGAGCAGAGCCTGTGGGCTCGGTCGCGGGAGTGGTCATTGCCTGAGCCTAGGAGTTCGGACGTTTCGCCCGCGTTAAGTCGGCCGGATTGGTACCGGAAATCTGTGATCGGGGTTGATTTGCCTTCGCCGCTTATCCTGGTGAGGTGATCGAAGCAGCCCCCGCCAGCCGAACGTACGAGGTCCGCACCTACGGGTGTCAGATGAACGTGCACGACTCCGAGCGCCTCTCCGGCCTGCTCGAGGACGCCGGTTACGTGCGCGCGGACGGCGACGAGCAGGCCGACCTGGTGGTGTTCAACACGTGCGCCGTCCGCGAGAACGCCGATAACAAGCTGTACGGCAACCTCAGTCACCTCGCGCCGATCAAGCGGGAGCGGCCCGGCATGCAGATCGCCGTCGGCGGGTGCCTCGCCCAGAAGGACCGCGGCACCGTCGTGAAGAAGGCGCCGTGGGTGGACGTGGTGTTCGGCACCCACAACATCGGGTCGTTGCCGGCCCTGCTCGAGCGCGCCCGGCACAACGAGAAGGCCGAGGTGGAGATCAAGGAGGCGCTCGACGCGTTCCCCTCGACCCTGCCCGCGCGCCGCGAGAGCGCGTACGCGGGGTGGGTCTCCATCTCCGTGGGCTGCAACAACACCTGCACGTTCTGCATCGTCCCCAGCCTCCGCGGCAAGGAGGTGGACCGCCGCCCCGGCGACGTGCTGGCCGAGGTACAGGCCCTCGTCGACCAGGGCGTCTCGGAGGTCACGCTGCTCGGCCAGAACGTCAACGCGTACGGCGTGAACTTCGCCGACCCCGACCTGCCGCGGGACCGCGGCGCCTTCGCCGACCTGCTCCGGGCCTGCGGCCGCATCGAGGGCCTCGAGCGCGTGCGGTTCACCAGCCCGCACCCCGCGGAGTTCACCGACGACGTGATCGACGCGATGGCCGAGACCCCCACGATCTGCCCGCAGCTGCACATGCCGCTGCAGTCCGGGTCCGACCGGGTGCTCAAACAGATGCGCCGCAGCTACCGCAGCGCCAAGTTCCTCGGGATCCTCGACCGCGTCCGCGACCGCATCCCGCACGCCGCCATCACCACGGACATCATCGTCGGCTTCCCGGGGGAGACCGAAGAAGACTTCCGGGCCACCCTCGACGTGGTGGAGAAGGCGCGCTTCTCCAGTGCCTTCACCTTCCAGTACTCGATCCGTCCCGGCACGCCCGCTGCGGACCTGCCGGACCAGCTGCCGAAGGAGATCGTGCAGGAGCGGTACATGAGGCTGATCGAGCTGCAGGAGCGGATCACGCTCGAGGAGAATCAGAAGCAGGTGGGGCGCACCGTCGAACTGCTCGTGGCGCTCGGCGAGGGCCGCAAGGACGCGGAGACCAAACGCATGTCCGGCCGTGCTCGGGACGGCCGGCTGGTGCACTTCGCCGGCGCGGAGGGGATCCGGCCCGGCGACGTGGTGGAGGTCGAGATCACCGGCGCGGCGCCGCACCATCTCGTCGCCGACGGTGGCGTGCTCAGCCACCGGCGCACCCGCGCGGGCGACAACGTGGAGGCCTCGATCACCCCGGTGACGGCACCGGTGGGCGTGGGCCTCGGGCTCCCCGCGATGGGCCGGCCGGCATCGGCGGCCGCCCCCGCGGCGTCGGGCTGTTCCTCCTGCTGACGGGCTCTACGACGACCTGTAGGAGACAGGGCGCGGCGCGGGGTGGACAATGGACGGCATGAACGCCGACGACAGCGACGATCCCCGGAGCGCCGAAGAGCTGGAGAACCTGCGCACGGAGGTCGAGTCCGTCGAGCGCAAGCTGGCGGGCGAGTTCCAGGTGAGCCCCCGCATCCTCGTCGGGGCGGTCGCCGTTCTCGTGGTGATCGGATCTCTGGCGCTGCCGCACACCGGCTCCCTCACGGGGATCGAGATCGTCACCGGCGCGACGCACGCCGACGGCGGTTCGCTCGTGGTGGTCTCGCGGATCTTCGTCTGGTTCGAGGTGCTGTTCGGCGTGTTCGCCTCCGGCGCCGCGCTGCTGACCCGCCGCTGGGCGCTGTCCGTGCTCGCCGGCGCCGGCTGCGGGGTGGCCGTGGTCTTCGGCATGCTCTCGGTGTGGTCCCGGCAGACCACCGGCCTGCACGGGGAGCCGGCGACGGGCGCCGGGATCGGGCTCTACCTGGGCTGGCTCGCGATGATCGTGCTCGCCGTCGTGTGGATCAAGACCATCTGGGCCCGCACCCCGTTCCAGCTGGCGGCGGAGCAGGAGCGCCGCGAGGCGGCGCAGCAGTGGGACACGTTCGCGCGGTCCAACCGCATCGGGAACCAGCCGCCCCGCCCGCAGCGCCCCACCGATCAGCGGTAGCGGCGCCCGACGGCGGCCTCAGCGGTTCTCGACCGCGCCCTCCGCGGCCTCGGCCCACTCGCGCCACTGCTGGGCCTGCTCGCGCAGCCGCACGGCGTCCTTGGCCTTGCCGGCCTTCTCCGCCTTCTCCGCTTGATCCTCGAACTGCGCGACGCGATCGCGGAACTGCGCGGCGCGGGCCGCGGCCTCGGGATCGGTGCGCCGCCACTGCGTGTCGTCGGCGGCTTTGACCTTCTTCTCCAGCGCGCGGATCCCCGCCTCCAGCGATCCCATCTGCTCGCGCGGGACCTTGCCGATGGCCTCCCACTTGTCCTGCAGTTCCCGCAGGGCGGCCTTCTGCGCGCCCAGGTTCTGCGCGGACTCGATGCGCGGGGTGTACTCCTCGAGGAGGGCCTGCTTGGCCTTGCCGTTCTCGCCGAACTCGGCGTCCCGCTCGTCGGCGGCCGCGTTGCGCGCGGCGAAGAACTCGTCCTGGATCGCCTTGAACCGGGCCCAGAGCGCGTCGTCGGTGTCGCGCGGTGCGCGGCCCGCGGCCTTCCACTTCGCGAGCAGGTCCCGGAACTTCGCCGAGGTCTCGCCCCACGACGTGTCGTTCTTGAGCTTCTCGGCCTCCGCGATCAGCTCCTCCTTGCGCGCCTTCGCCCCGGCCCGCTCGCGGTCGAGCTCGGCGAAGTGCGCGCCGCGGCGCTTGTTGAAGGCGTCGCGCGCCTTGGAGTAGCGCTTCCACAGCGCGTCGTCGGTCTTGCGGTCGACGCCCTTGATGGTCTTCCACTCGTCGAGCAGGGCCCGCATCCGGTCACCGGCGGACTTCCACTGCGTGGCCTCCGCCGCGATCTGCTCGGCCTCCGCGGCGAGCTCCTCCTTGCGGGCGATGCCCTCGGCCCGTGCGCGTTCCCGGTCGGCCTGCGCCGTCACGATCGCCGTGTCGGCACCCGTCAGCAGGGCGCCGACGCGGGCGGCCAGCCCGTCGAGGTCGCCCACGACGGCGGCCGTGGGCAGGGAGTCCGCGATCTGCTGGGCCGCGGCGCGCACCTTCTTCGGGTCGCCGGTGCCGCTCGCGAGGCGCTCCTCGAGCACCTCCACCTCGGTCGCGAGCTCGTCGAACTTGCGGCCGTAGTGCGCGAGGCCCTCCGCGGTCTCCCCGGCCTGCCACGATCCGACGGCGCGCTCGCCGCCGGACGTGATCACGTAGACGGTGCCGTCGGGGTCCACCCGCCCGTGGGCCGTCGGGTCCGAGGCGGGCCGGGTGCGGGGCGGGTGCTGGGCGGCCGCGGGTGCGTGCGGCCGCGGAGCACCGGGGCGGGCGCCTCCGGGGCGGGGGCCCGGGTGCGGTTTCGGGCCCGGCCGGGGGCCCGGGGTGGGCTTCGGCGCGGCGTTCTCGATCGGTGTGGTCTCGGCGATCGGGTCGTTCTCGGCCACTTCGATTCCCCTTCGTCTGCGCCGCGCGTCACGGCTGCCGGTCGTCGGGGGCCCCGGACAGGGGGGGGGGGCCCCCGGGCAGGGAGGCGCCCCGCGGGGCCCCCCGCCGGGGGG
>JBEBXD010000016.1:0-50135 GCA_040391845.1 Tsukamurella paurometabola
ACAATGAGGCCACACCGGGCAGCGGAAACCTTCGCAGGCAACCGTTCCAGCTTAGATCAGATGCGGTTCCGGTGTCAAACCGGGCTCCGCGGTCCTCCCTGAGCCTGTCTGCGTTTCCCCTGCCTGACCTGGGCTTTTCGGCCCCGTCCTGGTCGGTGTCGCGCTGACTTCGAATAAGTTACGCACCGTGGAACGGAAGGGCAAATCCGCAGGTCAGCGCGTAACGTGTCGTTCATCCGCGCAGGTCAGCGGTGCGAGACGCGCGACGCCCCGACCGGGGCGCGTGTTGTGACCTACAGCACAGGGGCCGCCCCGTCTTCACGACGGGAAGGCCCCTGCACGCCTGAGCTGCGGTTTCAGGTGAAACGCACCCCGGCGAAGGTCTTCTTGCCGCGACGCAGCACCAGCCACCGCCCGTGCAGCAGATCGGAGGCAGCCGGCTCCCAGTCCTCGGACTCGATCTTGACGTTGTTGGCGTACGCGCCGCCCTCGTTGACCGCGCGGCGCGCGGCGCCCTTCGATTCGCTCAAGCCGGAAGCGGTCAGCAGGTCCACGATCGTCCGGGGCTCCCCCGCCTCCACCTCGACCACCGACGCCTCCTCGAGCGCCGCGGCCAGCGTGCTCTCCGGGAGATCCGCCAGCTCGCCCCTGCCGAACAGGGCCTGCGCCGCCAGCTCGGCCGCCCTCGTGTGCTCCTCGCCGTGCACCAGCGTCGTCATCTCGGCGGCCAGCCGCTTCTGCGCGGTGCGCTTGTGCGGGGCCTCGGCCGTCTCGCGTTCGAGGTCGGCGATCTCCTCGCGGGAGAGGAACGTGAACCAGCGCAGGTACCGGACGACGTCGGCGTCCGCGGTGTTCACGAAGTACTGGTACCAGGCGTACGGGCTGGTGAGCTCCGGATCGAGCCAGAGCGACCCGCCGCCGGTGGACTTGCCGAACTTCGTGCCGTCCGAGGAGGTCACCAGCTGCGTGGTGAGCGCGTGCACGTGCCTGCCGTCGGTCTTCCGGTTCAGGTCCACGCCGGCGATGATGTTGCCCCACTGGTCCGAGCCGCCGATCTGCAGCGCGGCCCCGTACCGGCGCGCGAGTTCCACGTAGTCGTACGCCTGCAGCAGCATGTAGCTGAATTCGGTGTAGCTGATCCCGTCGGACTCGAGCCGCCGCTTCACCGTGTCCCGGGCGAGCATCACGTTGATCGAGAAGTGCTTGCCCACGTCGCGCAGGAAGGTGGGCACGTTCATCTTCCCGTGCCAGTCCAGGTTGTTGACCACGAGCGCGGCGTTCTCGCCGTCGAACGAGACGAAGCGGCGCAGCTGGGTGTCGATCTTCGCGGCCCACTCGGCAACGGTGTCGACCGAGTTCATCACGCGTTCGCCCACGTCGCGGGGGTCTCCGACCTGTCCCGTCGCGCCGCCGCCGAGAACGATCGGGCGGTGCCCCGCCTCCTGGAAGCGGCGCAGCGTGAGCAGTTGGACGAGGTGGCCGGCGTGCAGCGACGAGGCGGTGGGGTCGAACCCGGCGTAGAGCGCGACCGGGCCCTCCTCGAGGCGGGCGCGGAGCGCCTCGATGTCGGTGGACTGCGCGATCAGGCCGCGCCAGGACAGTTCCTCGAGGATGTCTGCACTCACCCGTCCATTGTGGACGACCGCGCGGCGGCCGTGCTCAGCGGCTCACGGAAGGATGCCCGTCCAGCCACAGCCGCCACGGCAGGTCCTGCGCCCTGCTGATCCCGATGCGCGGCCCGGCGGCGACCGGGCCCCGTCGGGTAGCGATCTCGAGCCTGACGGACGACGCCGGGGCGAGCACGTCGGTCCCCTTGTCGGCCAGGGTGATCCCGAGCGCCTGTCCCAGGCGCCCCGGACCGGCGGCCAGGCGCGCGTCCGGGTCCGTCCGGGCGCGCCGCGCCCGGACCTCGTCGATCCCCGCCTCGATGGACGCCGCGCGCAGCAGGACGCCCCCTCCCTGCCCCTCGGGGCCGGCGGTGATGTTGACGCACTGGTGGATGCCGTACGAGAGGTAGACGTACAGGTGCCCCGCGGGTCCGAACATCACCTCGTTGCGCGGGGTCGGGCCCGGGTAGGTGTGCGCCGCCGGATCGGGCCACGGGCCGCCCTCGGGCGAGCCGTACGCCTCCACCTCGACGATGCGCGCCCGGACACCGTCGACCACGAGGAGCGAGCCGAGCACCCAGCGCGCCGCCACCAGCGGGTGGCCGGACAGCCGGCCTCGCGCGTCGCCGCTCACCGGCGGTGCGTCACTGCGCCGCGCGGGCCAGGATCGACTCGTGCTCGGCGTCGTCCACGTCGCGGGCCTCGCCGATCAGGAGCACGGGCAGGCCGTCCTCGATCGGGTACGCGCGCCGCAGCCGGGGGTTGTAGAACAGCTCGTCCGGCACGTACAGCAGCGGGCCCTTGTCCTGCGGGCAGGCGAGGATCTTCAGCAGCGTCGCGTCGATGGCCATGGCGTCATGCTACCCAGCCGGCAGCCACACGGGCTTGACCGCGGTGCCCTCCCGGGCGGCGGCCCAGGCCTCGTCGAAATCGGTGTAGGTGGTCACGAGACGCTCGACGGGCAGCCGGCCCTCGGTCACGGCGGCGGCGAGTTCGGGGAGGAACTCCGCCGGCTCCGAATCGCCCTCGATGACGCCGATCACGCGCAGGCCCCGCGCCATGATCAGCATGACGGGCAGGTCGGCCGACGGTGCGCCGAGCCCGACGACCGCGAGCGTCCCGCGCGGCCGGAGCGCGAGGACCGCCTGGCCGAGCACGTCCGCGCGGGCCGTCGTGTCCACGGCGGCGTGCGCGCCGCCGCCCGTCGCCTCGATGACCTGCTGCGCCGCCTGCGGGCCCGCCTCCACGGCGTGCGTCGTCCCCAGCTCGAGGGCGAGGGCGCGGCGGTCCTCGCGCGGGTCGACGGCGACGATCGTGGCGGCGCCCGCGAGCTTCGCGCCCATGACCGCGGCGAGCCCGACCGCTCCGGTGCCGAACACGACGACCGACTGCCCCGCCTCCACCCGCAGCGCGCGGGTCACGGTGCCGACGCCGGTCTGCACGCTGCACCCGAGGGGCGCGGCGAGCTCGAACGGGACGTCCCCGATCGGGACGGTGTTGCGGTCGGTCGCCAGCGCGAGGCCGGCGAAGCTGGACTGGCCGAAGAAGCCTCCGGTCACCGGCGTCTCCCCCGCGCGGATGCCCGGCAGCCCCAGGTAGTTGCGGGTGATCGACTGCTCGCAGTACCCCGGCGTCCCCGCGGCGCAGAACTCGCAGGCGCCGCAGCTGTCGAAGGTGAGCGAGACCCGGTCGCCCACGGCCAGGCCGCGCGCGTCGGGGCCGAGCGCCTCGATCACGCCCGCGCCCTCGTGCCCGAGGATCACCGGGAGCCCCTGCTCGGGCCACTGCGCGGCGAGGGTCAGGTCGGTGTGGCACACCCCGACCGCGTGGACCCGCACCAGCACCTGGTTGCCGGTGGGCGCGGGCACCTCGACGTCGAGGGGCGACGGTGCGGCGCCCGGCGCGGAGACCACCCGCGCGACGGTGCCGGTCACCGGTCCGCCAGGCAGCCGCCGGACGACCCCGGTGCGGCGTCCCGCTCGAGGTAGAAGTAGAAGTACGGCGGGCGCAGCTTCTTCCCGGTCATCACCCCCATGACGGTGTCGTCGTCGACCTTCGCGAAGTGGTCGATGACGGGCTGCCCGTCGTAGACCATCGACGCGGTGACCGTGCCCTCGAAGTCGATCAGGCGCAGGCTCGCCTCCCCCTTGCCGAGCTCGACGTTGGAGAACTTGCGGCCCTGCTCGTCGAGGCACACGAGCGGCTGCACGTCGTTCGCCGAGGCGAAGCTCTTGCCGTACCACCGCGCCGTACCGAGGGCGCCGTCCATCGGGTGCCCCGAGGGCAGCTCGCCGCCGTGCCAGTCGCCGAGGAGGAAGTCGATCGAGACGGGCTCGAGCCGCGCGAACAACCCGGCCAGCTCCGCCGGTTCGCTGCGCCGGGGCTCGTCGATCAGTTCACGGACGGTGCGCTCTGCAGTCATGCGTCGATGTTATCGGAGGTTCTCCGGCGGGAGCCGCGGAACGGGAACACGTTCCAGTGACGTTCGTCCGCCGGTGCGTCCGGGCGACTAGGTTGTCCGATCATGACGACGATCGCAGTAGTGACCGGGGCCGGCCGCGGGATCGGCCTCCGGTTCGCCCACCGCCTGGCCGACCGTGGACACCGGGTGATCCTCACGGACATCGACGGTGACGCGGCCCGCACCGCAGCCGCGGAGGTCGGCCGCGACGCCGTGGGCCTCGCGCAGGACGTCCGCGACCTCGCGTCGCACCGCGACGTCGCCGAGCGGGCCCAGGACCTGGGCCGGCTCGCCGTCTGGGTCAACAACGCGGGGATCCTGTTCGCCGGCGACGCCTGGACCCACAGCGACGAGGAGACGACGGCGATCCTCGACGTGAACCTGCGCGGGCCGATCGGGGGCAGCACGGCGGCCGTCGCGGCGATGGGCGCCCGCGGCGGCGCGATCCTCAACGTCGCCTCGATCTCCGCGCTCACCCCCGTCCCCGGCCTCGCCCTCTACGCCGCGACGAAGGCCGCCGTTCTCTCCTACACGACGTCGCTGCAGGGCGACCTCGACCACGCGGACCTGCCGATCCGGGTGCGGGCCCTGTGCCCGGACGTCGTGGGCACCACGATGGTGACCGACCGACAGGCGGATCCCGGTGCGGCCATGCTGTTCTCGGGCCCGAAGCCGCTGGACGCGGATGGCGTGGCGGCGGCCGGCCTCGAGCTGCTCGATTCCCGGCAGCTGTTCCGGGTGGTCCCCCGGTGGCGCGGCACGCTCGCCCGGTCGGTCGACGCGGCGCCCGCGCTCGGGCTTCCGGTCGTGAGCCTGATGCGTCGGCTCGGCGACCGGCGCCAGCGGCACACCTGAGCGCACTCGCATGGAATCACCCCTTGACGCGGGACGGCCGCGCGGCGCAGAATTCATGTGCCGATGAATTCATCGGAACATGAATTTTGGAGAATGTCATGACCAGCGCGATCACCCTGTCCGGGCTCACCGTGGTGCGCTCGGGCGCCACAGTCCTCGACCACCTCGACGCACAGATCCCCGCCGGCGGCATCACCGGCCTGCTCGGCCCGTCCGGCTCGGGCAAGACCACCCTGATGCGCGTGATCGTCGGCGCGCAGCGGATCACCGGCGGCACCGCCACCGTCCTGGGCCGCCCGGCGGGCAGCGCGGACCTGCGCGCCCGGGTCGGCTACACCACCCAGACGCCGGCCGTGTACCGCGACCTCACCGTGGCGCAGAACGTCGAGTACTTCGGCGCCCTCTACCCCGCTCGGCGCGGCACCGCGAAGGCCGATGTCGCGGAGGCGATCACCGCCGTCGGGCTGGACGCCTTCGCCGACCGCCGGGCGGAGGCGCTCTCCGGCGGGCAGGTCTCGCGGGTCAGCATCGCCTGCGCCCTCGTCGCGCAGCCCGAACTCCTGATCCTCGACGAGCCGACCGTGGGCCTGGATCCGCTGCTGCGCGCGGAGCTGTGGGAGCGGTTCACCGCGATGGCCGCGGCGGGCACCACCCTGCTCGTGTCGAGCCACGTCATGGACGAGGCGGCGCACTGCGCCCGCCTCATCCTGCTGCGGGAGGGGCGCCTGGTGGCCGAGCTCGCACCGTCGGACCTGCTGACCCGCACCGGCGCACCCACCCTGGACGACGCCTTCCTCGCGCTCGTCCGCGAACAGGAGGCAGCGGCATGAGTACCGTTCTCAACCCCACCATCACGGGAGCGACCGCGGTGCGCGTGCTCCGCCAGCTCCGCGCCGACCCGCGCACGGTCGCGATGATCGTCGTCGTGCCCACCGCGCTGCTGACCCTGATGTACTTCCTGTACCGCGACTCACCCGGCGGGCAAGCACTCTTCAGCCGCATCGCGCTCGTCCTGCTGGGCGTGCTGCCCTTCGCGCTGATGTTCATCGTCACGTCGATCGCGATGCAGCGCGAGCGGGTGTCCGGCACGCTGGAGCGGCTGCTGACCACGCCGCTGGCCAAGGCGGACCTGCTCCTCGGCTACGCGGCCGCGTTCTCCGTCGCGGCCACGGCGCAGGCCGCGATCGCCACCGCCGTGGCGGCGTACCTGCTCGGCATGGACACCGTGGGCAGCGTGTGGCTCGTGGTGCTCATCGCCGTGGTCGACGCCTGGCTCGGGGTGGCTCTTGGGCTGCTGTTCAGCGCGTTCGCCCGCTCGGAGTTCCAGGCCGTGCAGTTCATGCCGATCGTGGTGGTGCCGCAGGTGTTCCTGTGCGGCCTGCTGGTGCCGCACGACGCGATGCCCGGATGGCTGCAGGGCGTCGCGGACGTGCTGCCGATGACGTATGCGGTGAAGGCGTTGCAGGAGGTGGGGATCCACGAGTCCGCCACGGGGACGATGTGGACCTCGCTGGCGGTGGTGGCCGGGTTCGCCGTCGCCGCCCTGGCGCTCGCGGCGGCCACCCTCCCGCGCAGGGTGGCGTGAGCGGCCCGGGGCGCAGGTCCGGCCGCCGCGCGGGAAGCCCGGACACCCGCGCCGAGATCCTCGCCGCCGCACGCGCCGCGTTCGCCCGCGGCGGCATGGCGGGCACGACGGTGCGCTCGATCGCCGAGGCCGCAGGCGTCGATCCCGCCCTGGTGCACCACTACTTCGGCACCAAACAGCAGCTCTACCTCGCGGCGCTCGCGATCCCCGTCGACCCGGAGTTCCTGCGCGGCCCCCTGCGCGCCGCACCGCTCGACGACGCGGCGCGGACCCTGCTCACGGCGCTCCTGTCGATGTGGGACGGCCCGCTGCGCGAAGCGGGCGTCGCGGTGATCCGCACCCACCTCGGCAACGGCGGGGACCCGACGATCGTCCGCGGGTTCATCCTGGAGGTCGCCCTCGGCGAGCTGGTCGAGCGGATGGAGCAGGGCCCCGGCGACGGGGTGATGCGCGCGAACCTCATGGTGACGCAGGTGCTCGGGCTGCTCATCGCCCGCTACGTGATCGGCTTCGAGCCCCTCGCCTCGCTCACCGTCCCCGAGGTCGTCGACCTCACCGCCGGCCCCCTCCAGCAGGTGATCACCGGCCCCCTCCCCCGCGATTGAACACTGTTACTGACACGGAAACCGCAGGTCGCGGCGGACAGTAACAGTGTTCAATTCGGTCAGGCGGGGGTGTCGGCCCAGGTGCGGAGGGCGGGGAGGGCGGCGGTGACCGCCTCGAGCTGGCGGGCCACGGCCGACGGGGCGGTGCCGCCGCGGGCGCTGCGCGACGCCACGGAGCCGCGCACCGTCAGGACCTCCCGGACCTGCGGGGTCAGCGACGGGTGGATCGCCGCGAACTCGTCGTCGGTGAGGCCGTCGAGGCCGACGCCGCGGGCCTCCGCGGCCCGCACGCACTCACCGGCCGCCTCGTGCGCGATCCGGAACGGAACACCCTGGCGCACCATCCATTCCGCCACATCGGTGGCGAGGGTGAAGCCGGCGGGGGCCAGCTGCGCCATCCGCTCCGGGTGGAACGTCAGGGTGGCCGTGAGCCCGGCGACCGCGGGCAGCAGCAGCCGCAGCTGCTCCACCGAGTCGAACACCGGCTCCTTGTCCTCCTGCAGGTCACGGTTGTACGCGAGCGGCTGCGCCTTGAGCGTCGCCAGCAGGCCCGAGAGGTTGCCGATCAGCCTGCCGGCCTTGCCGCGGGAGAGCTCGGCTACGTCCGGGTTCTTCTTCTGCGGCATGATCGAGCTGCCGGTGGACCAGGCGTCCGCCAGGCTCACATAGCCGAATTCGGCGGTGCTCCATAGGATCACGTCCTCGGACCAGCGCGAGAGGTCGACCGCGATCTGCGCGAGCACGTACGCCGCCTCCGCCGCGAAGTCCCGCGACGCCGTGGCGTCGAGGCTGTTCTCCGCCGCCGAGTCGAAGCCCAGGTCGGCCGCGATCGCGTCGGGATCGAGGCCCAGCGACGATCCGGCGAGCGCGCCGGAACCATACGGCGACACCGCGATCCGCGCGTCCAGGTCCTGCAGGCGCTGCACGTCGCGCAGCAGGGGATGCGTGTAGGCGAGGAGGTGGTGCGCGAGCAGGATCGGCTGCGCGGCCTGCAGGTGCGTCTTGCCCGGCAGGATCGTCTCCGGGTTCGCCCGCGCCTGCGCCACGAACGCGTCCACCACGTCGAGGACGCCGGCCGCGACGAGCCGCACCGCGTCGCGCAGCCACATCCGGAACAGCGTGGCCACCTGGTCGTTACGGGACCGGCCGGCCCGCAGGCGCCCGCCGACCTCCGCGCCGGCGCGCTCGATCAGGCCGCGCTCCAGCGCGCCGTGCACGTCCTCGTCGGACTCGGCCGGCCCGAACGCGCCCGAGGCGACGTCGTCACCGAGCCGCGTGAGCGCCGCGAGCATGGCCTCGAGGTCGTCGTCGGACAGCAACCCGGCCCGGTTCAGGACGCGGGCGTGCGCCTTCGACGCGCGCACGTCGTACGGGGCCAGCGCCCAGTCGAAGTGCGTGGACTTGCTGAGCGCGGCCATCGCCTCCGCGGGGCCGGACGCGAACCGTCCGCCCCACAGGCTGCCCTCGTTGGTTCCGTACTTCTCGCTCAACGGATCTCCTAGTCGGTGCCGAGGTCGAACGCGGCGTGGTTGCCGACCTCGTCGAAGTTCGACGGGGTCTTCTCCCCGCCCGCGACGATGGCGTCGGCACCGCCCTGCTCCAGCTCGCCGACCAGCGCCGCGGTCTCCCCGGCGACGATGCCCTGGGCCGCGTACTGCTCGAGCCGCGAACGGGAGTCCGCGATGTCGAGGTTGCGCATGGTCAGCTGGCCGATGCGCTCGTCGGGGCCGAACGCGGCGTCGCCGACGCGCTCCATCGACAGCTTCTCCGGGTGGTAGGAGAGGTTCGGGCCGGTGGTGTCGAGGATCGTGTAGTCGTCGCCGCGCCGCAGCCGCAGGGTGACCGAGCCGGTGACGGCGGACGCGACCCAGCGGATGATGGCCTCGCGCTGCATGAGCGACTGCGGGTCCAGCCAGCGGCCCTCGTACATGAGTCGGCCCAGGCGGCGGCCCTCGTTGTGGTAGGTGGCGATGGTGTCCTCGTTGTGGATCGCGTTCACCAGCCGCTCGTAGGTGGCGTGCAGCAGCGCCATGCCGGGCGCCTCGTAGATGCCGCGCGACTTGGCCTCGATGATGCGGTTCTCGATCTGGTCGGAGATGCCCAGCCCGTGGCGGCCGCCGATGCGGTTCGCCTCGCGGACCAGCTCCACCGGATCGGAGTACTCGACGCCGTTGATGGCGACCGGCACGCCGGCCTCGAAGGTGACCGTCACGTCCTCCGTGGCGATGGCGACCGACTCGTCCCACGGAGCGACGCCCATGATCGGCTCCACGATCTCGACGCCCGTGTTCAGGAACTCCAGGTCCTTGGCCTCGTGGGTGGCGCCCCAGATGTTGGCGTCGGTCGAGTACGCCTTCTCGGTCGAGTCGCGGTAGCCGAACCCGTGCGCGACGAGCCACTCGCTCATCTCCTTGCGGCCGCCCAGCTCGGCGACGAACTGCGAGTCCAGCCACGGCTTGTAGATGCGCAGGTTCGGGTTGGCCATGAGGCCGTAGCGGTAGAACCGCTCGATGTCGTTGCCCTTGTAGGTGGAGCCGTCGCCCCAGATCTCCACCCCGTCCTCCTTCATCGCCCGCACCAGCATGGTGCCGGTGACGACGCGGCCGATGGGGGTGGTGTTGAAGTAGGTCTTCCCGCCCGAGCGGATGTGGAACGCGCCCGTCTGCAGCGCGGCGATGCCCTCCTGCACCAGCAGCGGCTGGACGTCCACGAGGCGGGCGATCTCCGCGCCGTACTCCGTCGCGCGACCGGGCACAGCATCGATGTCCGGCTCGTCCGGCTGGCCGATGTTCGCGGTGTAGGTGCAGGGCACGGCGCCCTTGTCACGCATCCAGGCGACGGCCACGGACGTGTCGAGGCCGCCGGAGAAGGCGATGCCGACGCGCTCGCCGACGGGCAGAGTGGAGAGGACCTTAGACATGGGTTCAAGCCTATCTATGAGTACGGTCTCTGCAGACCGGTGGGTTGTTCTGGAATCGGAGGCGGCGATGAGCGGGCCGGAGTTGACCGACGGGCAGATCGCGGCGATGACGCCGGACGAGCGCCGCACCCTCATCGAGCGGCTGCAGCGCCCCCTGGACGACCTCGTGGACCCGATGCGGATCAAGCTGGCCGGGCGCGCCCGGTTCGCGGTCATGGTCGGCGGATCGGTGGCGATGATCCCGTGGATCGTGATGCTGTCGCTGACCCTGCCGCAGCGGTACGTGGTGGACCGGTGGGCGGTCACCTGGGTGGGCTTCGACTGCCTGCTGGTGATCATGATGGCGCTCACGGCCTGGTTCGGCTGGCGCCGCCGCCTGCCGTTCCTGCTCACCGCGTTCGCCACCGGCGTCCTGCTGCTGTGCGACGCCTGGTTCGACGTGATCACCGCCTCGGCCGACGATCTCTGGCCGGCGATCGCCACCGCCGCGTTCGCCGAGATCCCGCTGGGCGTGCTGCTGATCCTCACCACCCTGCGGATCCTCGGCCTGATGGCGGCCCGCTCCTGGACGCTGCGGCGCGGGATGCACCTGTGGGACGTGCACCTGCCCGGATGACCCGGTCGCGCTCACGCGAGCGCGACCAGACGCTCGGCGAGCTCCTGACCGGTGAGGGGCTCGCGGGCGATCACCAGGACGGTGTCGTCGCCCGCGACGGTGCCGACCACCTCGGGCAGCGAGGCCCGGTCGAGCGCGCTGGCCAGGAAGCTGGCGGCGCCCGGCGGCGTGCGCAGGACGCAGAGGTTGCCGCTGTGGTCGGTGGAGACCAGCAGCTCGCCGAGGAGCCGCGACAGGCGCTCGGTGCCGCCCGAGACGCCCCGCACCGGCGACCCGTCCTCGGGCACCACGTACACCCCGGCGCCGCCGTCGGCGCCGCGCAGCTTCACCGCGCCCAGCTCGTCGAGGTCCCGCGAGAGGGTGGCCTGCGTGGCCTCGTACCCGCCGCGCACCAGCAGGGCCTGCAGCTCGGCCTGGCTGCGGACCCGGTGGTTGGCCAGGATCTCGACGATGGCCGCCTGCCGCCCGGCGCGGGTGGCCGGCGGCTGCTCGGTCACGACCGCTCCAGCAACCAGGTCAGCAGCGCCTTCTGCGCGTGCAGCCGGTTCTCCGCCTCGTCGAAGACCGCGGACTGCGGGCCGTCGATCACCTCGTCGGTGATCTCGTCCCCGCGGTGGGCTGGCAGGCAGTGCAGCACGATCGCGTCCGGGGCGGCGTGGGCCAGCAGCTCCGCGTTGATCTGGTACGGCCGGAACGGCGCGTTGCGGTCCACGCCGTCGTCCTCCTGCCCCATCGACACCCAGGTGTCGGTGACCACGACGTCGACGCCCGCGACCGCGAGCACCGGGTCGGAGATGATGCTCACCTCGGCGCCCGTCTCCCGCGCCCGGTCCCGGGCCGCCTCGACGAACCGCGCGTCCGGTTCGAAGCCCGACGGTGCGCTGATGGTCACGTCCATCCCGGCCGTCACGCAGCCGAGCATGTAGCTGTGCGCCATGTTGTTGGCGCCATCGCCGAGGTAGGTCAGCTTCAGCCCCGCGACGGAATTCGTACCGTCAGCACCCTTGCGTTCGGCGATGGTCTGCAGGTCCGCGAGGATCTGGCAGGGGTGGAAGTCGTCGGAGAGGGCGTTGACGACGGGCACGGTCGAGTGGCGGGCGAGCTCCTCGAGGCCATCCTGCGCGTAGGTGCGCCACACGATCGCGTCGACGAACCGCGAGAGCACGCGGGCGGTGTCGGCGAGCGACTCGTCGCGGCCCATCTGGGTGGACTTGGTATCGACCACGATCGCGTGGCCGCCGAGCTGGGCGATCCCGGCGTCGAAGCTGAAGCGGGTGCGCGTGGAGTTCTTGTCGAACAGCACGGCCACGCTCCGCGGCCCCTCGAGCGGGCGCCGGGAGAAGGGCTGCGCCTTCAGTTCGGCGGCCAGCGCGAGGACCTCGCGCTGTTCGGCGGGGCTGAGGTCGTCGTCGCGGAGGAAGTGGCGGGTCATGGGTTCTCCTGGGCTGCATCGAGGAGTGCGGGCAGGGCTGAGAGGAAGCGGTCGGACTGCTCGTCCGTGAGCACGAGCGGCGGCGCGAGGCGGATCACGCCGGGCTGTGCGGCGTTGATCAGGAAGCCCGCGTCCCGGGCACCCGTCTCGATCGCCTTCGCGACGTCGCGGGCCAGGGTGATCCCGAGCAGCAGGCCGGAGCCGCGGACGCCGGTCACGAGGGGATGGCCGTAGCCCTCGACGGTCGCCGCGATGTGCTTGCCGAGCGCGTCGGCGCGCTCGGCGAGGCCCTCGGCCTCGATCACGTCGAGCACGGCGTTCGCGGCGGCCGCGGCGATCGGGTTGCCGCCGAAGGTGGTTCCGTGCTGGCCGGGGGTCAGCAGGTCGCCGGCGGCGCCGACGGCGACCGTGGCGCCGATGGGCAGGCCACCGCCGAGCCCCTTGGCGAGGGTGAAGACATCCGGGGTGACACCGGCCCGCTGGTACGCGAACAGTGTTCCGGTGCGGGCGATCCCGGTCTGCACCTCGTCGAGCACGAGCAGTGCGCCCGCGTCGGTGGCCGCGGAACGGGCCGCCGCGAGGTAGCCCTCGGGCGGGACGACGACGCCGCCCTCCCCCATGATCGGCTCCAGGAACACCGCGGCGGTGTCCTCCGACGTGGCGGCGCGCAGCGCATCCGCGTCGCCGTAGGGCACGTGAGTCACGGATTCGATCAGGGGCTCGAAGGGCGCGCGCTTGCCGGGCTGGCCGGTCAGGGCGAGCGAGCCCATCGTCCGCCCGTGGAAGGCGCCCTCCGCCGCGACCATCGCCGTGCGGCCGGTGCGCCGCCCGATCTTGATGGCGGCCTCGTTGGCCTCGGCGCCGGAGTTGCTGAAGAACACGCGGGTTCCGGGCACGCCGACCGCCTCGGTGAGCCGCTCGGCGAGGCGCACGACGGGCGCGCTGATGTACAGGTTCGAGACGTGGCCCAGCGTGGAGACCTGCCGGGTCACCGCCTCCACGATCTTGGGGTGGGCGTGGCCGAGGGCGTTGACGGCGATGCCGCCCAGCAGGTCGACGTACTCCTTGCCGTCGGCGTCGGTCACGGCCGCCCCGCGGCCGGACACCAGTGCGACGGGCGGGGTGCCGTAGGTGTCCATCACCGCGGCGTTCCACCGCGACTGCATCGATTCGTTCGTCATTGTGATCTCAGATCCAGGTCTTATCAAGAGTTTTCGGCGGGGTCACCATGGTGCCGATGCCCCTGCTCGTGAACAGTTCGAGAAGCACGGAGTGCGGCACCCGCCCGTCGATGACGTGCGCGGTGGGGACGCCCCCGTGCACGGCTCGCAGGCACGCCTCCATCTTCGGCACCATGCCCGAGTCCAGAGTCGGCAGCAGGGCGACGAGGGCCTCGGTGTCGATCTCCGAGGTCAGCGAGGACCGGTCGGGCCAGTTCGTGTACAGCCCCTCGACATCGGTGAGCACCACGAGCTTCTCCGCGCCGAGCGCCTCCGCCAGCGCGGCGGCGGCGGTGTCGGCGTTGATGTTGTGCACCACCCCGTCCCCGTCCGGCGCGATGGTCGAGATCACGGGGATGCGGCCGGCGGCGATGAGGTCGTTGACGGCCTCCGGGCGCACCTCGGTGACGTCGCCCACGAGCCCGATGTCGGTGGGGGCACCGTCGACCACGACCTCCCGGCGGGTCGCGGTGAACAGGTGCGCGTCCTCGCCGGACATGCCGACGGCGAACGGCCCGTAGGAGTTGATCAGCCCGACGAGCTCCCGGCCGACCTGACCGAACAGCACCATGCGCACCACGTCCATGACCTCGGGGGTGGTCACGCGGAATCCGCCCTTGAACTCGCCCTCCATGCCGAGGCGGGCGAGCATCGCGTTGATCTGCGGGCCGCCGCCGTGCACCACCACGGGGTGCAGGCCGCAGGTCCGCAGGAACACCATGTCCTGCGCGAAGGAGCTCTTGAGCTCGTCGTCGACCATCGCGTTGCCGCCGTACTTCACCACGACGGTCTTGCCGTGGAAGTCCAGCAGCCACGGGAGCGCCTCGGCGAGCACGCCCGCCTTGTCCAGTGCGGTCAGATCCGGTGCGCTCATGAGGAGTACGCCGAGTTTTCTTCGACGTAGGCGTGCGAGAGGTCCGTGGTGCGGATCGTCGCGGTGCCCCGCCCGAGGCCGAGGTCGACGGTGACGTCGATCTCCGGGCCGGAGAGGTCCACGTCGCGCGCACCCGGTACACCGCAACCGTTCTCGGCGATCGGCTGCCCGTTGAAGGCGACTGTGAGCCTGTCGTGCTCCAGCTCGATCGGGGCGATGCCGATCGCGGCCATGACGCGGCCCCAGTTGGGGTCGCTGCCGAACAGCGCGGTCTTCACCAGGCTGTCGCGGGCGATGGCGCGGGCGCCGATGAGCGCCTCGTCCTCGCTGACCGCGCCGGTCACGGTGATCAGGATCCGTTTGGTCACGCCCTCCGCATCGCCCTGCAGTTGCGCCGCGAGGTCGTCGCAGACCTCGCGGACGGCGGCGTTGAGTTCGTCCTGCGTGCAGGTCTTCTCGCTCGCGCCGCTGCTGAGCAGGAGCACAGTGTCGTTGGTGGAGGTGGAGCCGTCCACGTCGAGCCGGTCGAATGTGTATCGGGTGGCGTACCGCAGGGCCTCGTCGAGCTCCGCGGGGGTGGCGTGCACGTCCGTGGTGAGCACCACGAGCATCGTGGCCAGCGACGGCGCCAGCATTCCCGCGCCCTTGGCCATGCCGCCCACGTTCCAGCCGCCGGAGTGGTGCAGCGCCACCTCCTTCGGGACGGTGTCGGTGGTCATGATGGCGTGCGCGGCGTCCGTGCCGCCGGTGATCCCGCCGCCCATCTCGTGCACGATCTCGGTGACCCCGGCGAGCAGCTCGTCCATCGGCAGCCGGTCGCCGATCAGGCCGGTGGAGCACACGGCGACCTCGCCGGCGCCGGTCTCGGTCCCCCAGTGGCTGAGGGTCTGCGCGAGCTTCTCCGCGGTCGCGTGCGTGTCCTGGAATCCGCCGGGCCCGGTGCAGGCGTTCGCGCCGCCGGAGTTGAGGATCACGGCGCGCAGGTGCCCGTCCTTGATCACCTGCTCGCTCCAGAGCACCGGCGCGGCCCTGACCTTGTTGCGGGTGAACACGCCGGCGGCCGCGTAGTGGGGGCCCTCGTTGAAGACCAGCGCGAGGTCGGGCCGGCCGGACGCCTTGATCCCGGCCGCGATGCCGGCGGCCTTGAATCCCAGCGGCGCCGTGACCCCCTGGTTCCGAACGAGTTTGAAGCTCATGGCGCGACTCCTACGGTGGACAGGCCCGCGGTCTCGGGCCAGCCGAGGGCGAGGTTCATCGACTGCACGGCGGCCCCGCCGGTGCCCTTGGTGAGGTTGTCGATCGCGGCGGTCGCGATCAGCCGGCCGGCGCGCTCGTCGACGGCGACCTGCACCTGCACGGCGTTGCTGCCGAGCACCGACTTCGTCTGCGGCTGCACGCCTTCCGGGAGCAGGTGCACGAACGGCTCGTCCGCGTAGGCCTGCGCGTACACCTCCCGGGCGCGTGCGGCGGTCACCGTCGTCGGGGCGGAGACGGTGGCGAGGATCCCCCGGGCCATGGGCACGAGGACCGGCGTGAACGACACGGAGACGGGCGAATCGGCGATCGCCGAGAGGTTCTGGGTGATCTCGGGGGTGTGCCGGTGGGTGGTCACGCCGTAGGCGCGCGCCGAACCCAGCGCCTCGGAGGCGAGCAGATCGGTCCGCAGGGACTTCCCCGCGCCGGAGGTTCCGCTCACGGCGACCACGGTGACGTCCGGCGCGACGATCCCGGCCGCGACGGCGGGGAGGAACGCGAGGGTCGACACCGTCGGATAGCAGCCGGGGACCGCGATCCGGGAGGCCCCGGCGAGCACCTCCCGGTTGCCGGGCAGCTCCGGCAGGCCGTAGGGCCAGGTGCCCGCGTGCGGGCTGCCGTAGTAGCGCTCCCACTCGGCGGCGTCCGTGAGCCGGTAGTCGGCGCCGCAGTCGACGATGAGGGTCGAGGGGGGCAGCGCCTCCGCGATCTCGGCCGACTTGCCGTGCGGCAGGCCGAGGAACACCACGTCGTGGCCGCGCAGGGTGTCCGGGGTGGTCTCGGCCAGCACACGATCGGCGAGCGGCAGCAGGTGCGGGTGGTGCTCGAACAGGGTGCTGCCGGCGTTGCCGCCGGCGGTGAGCGCGCCGATCGTGAGCTCGCCGGAGAGGTACTGCGGGTGGGCCAGCAGCAGCCGGAGGATCTCGCCCCCGGCGTAGCCGCTCGCGCCCGCGATCGCCACGGAAACAGTCATGTGATGATTATGCACCATCATGCAAGCCTATTCATCTTCCGCTCGGCGCGGACAGGCGAGCCTCCGCACAGGCGGCACCCAGCCGGAGTTCAGGCACCGTCGGCACCCTGGGAACAGTAACGAACCGACCCACCGGCCCGAAGGACTACACATGCACAGCGATCACTCGAACTCGAACCCCGACGCGCTGACCCAGCCGCTCTCGGTGCCGCGCCGCGAGCACGGCCTGCGGGGCACCGTGAACCGTGTGCTCGACGGCTTCGCGCCCCGCGTGGAGAACCGCGCCATGCTGGTGAAGATGGGCCGCGGCCGCCCGAGCCTGGTGGGCGACCACCGGCGGGGCAACCACATCACCCAGGCGTTCCACCTGGGCTAGCCGCTAGCCCAGCGGGCGGAAACCCACCGCGTGCGAGAAGCCGCCGAGCGGCTGGGTGGCCGCCTCGACCTGCGCGCGCGCCTGCTCGATCACCGGCGTCTGCGGGTCGAGCACGGAGAGGTACTGCCGGTGTTCGGCGAGCGACTCGACGGCGCGCTCGGTGAAGCCGGAGACGTCCACGATCAGCGTGGGCTCCGGCCCGGTCTGGTAGGCGGTGACCCCCGCGGCGGCGGTCGCCGCGGCCACCGCGCGGGTGAACTCCATGTGGTCGCTCTGGTTCGGGGCGCCGGGCGCCCACTCCGCGCCGCCCCACAGCGTGATCACGATGTCCGGCGTGTACCGGGCGATGGACTTGCGGACCGAATCCCGCAGTTCCGGCGTATCGCGCACCTGCGAATCCGGGTACCCCCAGAACCGCACCTCGTCGACCCCGACGACGGCGGCGGACCGTCGTTGCTCCTCCTCGCGCACCGGCCCCGCCGTGCTGGGCGACATGCCCTCGATCCCCGCCTCGCCGGACGTGGCGAGGCCGTACACCACCGTTTTGCCCTGGGACGTCCACCGGGCGACGGCCGCCGCCATCCCGTACTCCGGATCGTCGGGGTGCGCCACCAGTACGAGCGCAGTGGTCCAGTCGTCGGGGAAGATCTGCGGCTCACTCACGCGTCCCACGCTAGAGGGAGGAGGCGGTCAGCGCAGCAACTCCACCGACACGCCGTCCGCGAACCGGTAGGGCTGCGCCGCGATCACCCCGGAGAGCATGCGGCGCAGCCGGGAGATCTCCGCGCGCACCGTGACCACGCGCTCGGGGTCGCCGAACAGCGCCTCGGCGAGCTGCGCGGCGGTACGGCCCGCGCCGTCGGCGAGCAGCGCGAGGATCTGCGCGTGCCGGGGCGACGGGCTGTAGCGCCACGACCCGCCGGCGCCGGCCACCGTCACCTCGGCGGCCCTCCCGGCCCGCAGGTCCACCGTGACCCGCGTGCCGGACCCCGGCCCGTCGCGGTCCGGCTGCAGCAGCCACCCGCCGGGCAGGGGGTCGACGGTGCACCGCCCCAGCTCGGGCAGCAGGACCGACGGGCCGGCCAGGTCCGCGGGCAGCGCCACCCGCGACCGCGGCGGCAAGTCGCCCACCGCGGCCACCCAGCCGTCGGTGTCCACCGCGAGCCCGGGGCGGCCGAGGCCCGCCAGCATGGGCGCGGCCACCGACCGCAGCTGCTCGAGCCCGGCCAGGTGGGCCTCCCGCAGCCGCGCCTCCGCGAGCTTCGCGACGGCGGAGACCAGCGCGAGCGTCGCCGGGTGCACGGTGGCGGCCGGACCGGACACGTCGACCACGCCCAGGATCCGCCCGGTGTGCACGTCGCGGATCGGGGCGCCGGCGCACGTCCAGGCGTGGTGGCTGCGGACGAAGTGCTCCGCGGAGAAGATCTGCACGGGGCTGCGCGAGGCGATCGCGGTGCCGATGGCGTTGGTCCCCACCTCGTCCTCGGCCCAGCCCGCTCCCTCGACGAAGCCGAGCCGGTCCGCGTGCGTGAGCACCCGGGTCGAGCCGGACCGCCACAGCACCCGGCCGAACCGGTCCGCGACCACGAGGATGTTGTCGCCGTCGGCGGTGAGCGGGGCGAGGCCCGCGGTCAGCTCGTCGAGCACCGCCGCCAGCCCGGACTCCTGACGGCGCCGTTCGAGATCCGCGCAGCCGAGCGCCGGCCCCGCATCGGTGTCCGGCACGAGGCCCGCCGCCCGGGCCCGGTCCCACGAGTCGCCGATCAGCTCGCGCGGCCGGGCCGGTGGCCGCTCCCCACTCATGGTCGCGTCGTACACCTCGGACAGCAGGCGCGCGTAGCGCCGGGGATCCTCTCCCGCGGACATCGCCGGCTCCGTCACCGTGGTGTTTCCCTTCGTCGAGGTGGTCACACCGGTCTATGTGACCGGCGCCACATCGGCAAAGGTTGCGCGGGGTTGCGTCCCGCCGTTCAGGCGAGCGTCTCGACCAGTACCCCGTCGGCGAAGCGGTACGGCTGGGCCGCGATCAGCCCGGACAGCACGCGCCGCAGGCGGGAGATCTCGGCCCGGACGGTGACCACCCGCGTCGGATCGCCGAACAGCGCGTCCGCGACCTGCGCCGCGGTGCGCCCGCGCCCGTCCGCGAGCAGCCGTAGGATCTGCGCGTGCCGCGGCGTCAGCTGATGGCGCCACTCGCCGGTCGCCCCCGTCACCGTCACCGAGGGGGCCCGGCCGGACCGCAGATCGAGGCTGATCCGCGTGGCGCCGTCGCCGTCCGCGTGCGGGCGCACCAGCCACCCGCCGGGAAGGGGCTCGACGGTGCACTGCCCGAGCTCCGGGAGCCACAGGTGCGCGGTGTCGTCCATCGCGGCCGGCAGCGTGACGCGGCTGCGGGGCGCGAGCTGCCCGACGGCCGCCACCCATCCGTGCGCATCGACCACGAGGCCCGGCCCGCCGAGTCCGGCGAGCAGCGGCGCGGCCACGGTGCGGAGCTGGTCGAGGCCCGCCAGGTGCTCCTCGCGGAGCGCCGATTCCGCCAGTCTCGCGACGGCGGCGACGAGCGCGAGCGTGGTGGGGTGCACGGTGGACGCGGGACCGCTGACGTCGACGACCCCGAGCACGCGGCCCGTACGGCGATCGCGGACCGGCGCCGCGGCGCAGGTCCACGGGTGCTGATTGCGGGCGAAGTGCTCCGCCGAGACGGTCTGCACCGCGGCCCGCGAGGCGAGCGCGGTGCCGATCGCGTTGGTGCCCACGTCGTTCTCTGACCACGCGGCGCCCTCCACGAACCCGAGCCGGTCCGCCTCGCGCAGCACGTGCGTCGAACCGCTCCGCCACAGCAGCCGCCCCTCCGCGTCCGAGACCACCATGATGCTCGAGCCGGCGTCCAGGATGGGGCTCAGGCCCGCGGTGAAGTCGTCGACCAGGCCGGCGAGCCCCGACTCGCGGCGCCAGCGGGCGAGCTCGGCGGAGTGCACGGCCGGCGCGGCGCCGGAGTCCGGTCGCAGGCCCGCCGCGATCACGCGGTCCCAGGAGTCGCCGATCACCTCGCGGGGACGCGCGGGCGGCCGCTCCCCGGCCATGGTCGCGTCGTACACCTGGGCGAGCAGGCGGGCGTAGGAGCGGGGATCCTCTCCGTGCGCCACCGCGGGCTCCACTGCGTGTGCCACACCCCGATTCTGCATCGCCGCCGTCGCCCGCACCGGCGATCAGGCGGAACGGTGCAACGGCCCGCAACCCTTGTTGCCCCCGTCACACCCGGAGTGTGATTCCCACCACAGCAGTACATCGAATGAATGGAGTGGCGACATGACCGCGATCGCGGAATCGGAACAGAACCTGGCGGCCGGCCCCCAGGAGCGGGTGGACGCCTGGCTCGCGGGGTTCGAGGCCGCGCTCACCGCGCGCGACGTCGCCGCGGCGACGTCGATGTTCGAGACGGGCGGCTTCTGGCGGGACCTGGTCTCGTTCACCTGGAACCTGCACACCAGTGAGGGGCGCGAGCAGATCGCCGAGATGCTCACCGAGCGGCTCGACGACACCGCCCCGAGCGGGTTCGCGACGACGGACCCCGCCACCGGCGACGACGTGGTCGAGGCGTTCATCGGCTTCGAGACCGGCGTCGGCCGCGGCAAGGGCCACCTGCGCCTGCGCCGCGGCGACGACGGCGTGGACCGCGCCTGGACGCTGCTCACCACGCTGCGCGAGCTCAAGGGCCACGAGGAGTCGTTCGGCGCGAACCGCCCGATGGGCGCCGTGCACGGTGCGCACAACGCCGCGCCCACGTGGGCCGAGCGCCGCGAGCAGGAGGAGGCCGAGCTGGGCCGCTCGATCCAGCCGGACACCCTGGTGATCGGCGGCGGTCAGGGCGGCATCGCGCTCGGTGCCCGCCTGCGGCAGCTGGGCGTACCGGCGCTGGTGATCGACCGGTACGACCGCCCCGGCGACCAGTGGCGCGGCCGCTACAAGTCCCTGTGCCTGCACGACCCCGTCTGGTACGACCACCTGCCGTACATGCCGTTCCCCGCCAACTGGCCCGTCTTCGCACCCAAGGACAAGATCGGCGACTGGCTCGAGATGTACACCCGCGTGATGGAGGTCCCGTACTGGTCGCGCACCGAGGCCCTGTCCGCCTCGTACGACGAGGCCGAGGGCGAGTGGACCGTCGAGGTGAACAAGGACGGCGAGAAGCTCACCCTGCACCCGAAGCAGCTGGTGCTCGCCACCGGCATGTCGGGCAAGCCCAACATCCCCGACTTCCCGGGCATGGACGTCTTCCAGGGCGAGCAGCACCACTCCAGCAAGCACCCCGGCCCGGACGCCTACGCGGGCAAGAAGGTCGTGGTGATCGGCGCGAACAACTCGGCACTCGACATCAGCAAGGCGCTCATCGAGGCCGGCGCCGAGGTGACGATGGTGCAGCGCAGCTCGACCCACATCATCAAGTCCGAATCGCTCATGGAGCACGGCCTGGGTGACCTGTACAGCGAGCGGGCCGTGGCGAACGGCGTCACCACGGACAAGGCGGACATGATCTTCGCCTCGCTGCCCTACCGGATCATGAACGAGTTCCAGAAGCCGATCTACGACAAGGTCCGCGAGATCGACGCGGACTTCTACGAGGGCCTCGAGAAGGCGGGCTACGACCTGGACTTCGGCGACGACGGCTCGGGCCTGTTCATGAAGTACCTTCGCCGCGGGTCGGGCTACTACATCGACGTCGGCGCCGCGGGCCTGATCATCGACGGCTCGATCAAGCTGGCCAAGGGGCAGGTGGACCACCTGACCGAGAACGCGGTGGTGCTGCGGGACGGCACCGAGCTGCCCGCCGACCTCGTGGTGTACGCCACCGGGTACGGCTCGATGAACGGGTGGGCCGCCGACCTCATGGACCAGGAGACCGCGGACCGGCTCGGAAAGTGCTGGGGCCTCGGTTCGGACACCACCAAGGATCCCGGCCCCTGGGAGGGCGAGCAGCGCAACATGTGGAAGCCCACGCAGGTTCCCGGCCTGTGGATGATGGGCGGCAACCTGCACCAGTCGCGGCACTACTCGCTGTACCTGGCGCTGCAGCTCAAGGCCCGCTACGAGGGCATCGACACCCCCGTCTACCAGCTGGCCGAGGTGCACCACACCAGCTAGACGAGAACCCACCGACTCCGGCCCCGGCGGCAGCACTCGATGCGCCGCCGGGGCCGGCTCCACGTCCGGGGCTGTTGTTCCGGTCAGCGCAGGACGGCGCCGACCACCCGCGCCGCGTTGGCGACGGCCGCGTCGCGCGCGGCGGACGCCTCGTCCTCGGTCAGCGTGCGGTCGCCCGCACGGAAGCGCAGGGAGAAGGCCATCGACTTGCGTCCCTCGCCCACCTGGGCTCCGGTGAACACGTCGAACAGGGAGATCGCCTCGAGGAGTTCTCCGGCACCGTCGGCGAGGGCCGCCTTGACGTCCTCGGCGGGCACCGCCCCGTCGACCACGACCGCCACGTCCTGCAGCACCGCCGGGAACGGCGACACCACGGGCGCCGGGAGGTTCTCCACGAGCGGGACGGCGTCCAGGTCGAGCTCCGCGGCGCAGGTCCGGGCGGGGAGGCCGGCGCGCTCGAGCACCGCGGGATGCAGTTCGCCGGCGTGCCCGATCACGGTGTCGCCCACCAGGACCGCGGCGCAGCGCCCGGGATGGAACGGCGCGTACTGCGCGGCGCGCAGGGTCAGCTCCACGTTGCTCGCGCGACCGATCTCGCGCACCGCCTCGAACGCGTCGGCCGCGTCCGCCACCCGGCCGGCGCCCCACGGGCCGGCGGGGGTGCGCCGGCCGGTGAACACGACCGCGATGTGCTCGGGCTGCCGGGGCAGCGACGCGTTCAGCTCGTCGATCTGCTCCGCCGTCGGGCGGCGGTCCACGGGGATCGGGTCCACGGCGACGGTCTTCTCGGTGGGCAGTACGACCTCGGCGATGGTGTACAGCGCCAGGTCACGCTGGCCGCGGGAGACGTTGCGGGACAGAGTCTCCAGCAGCCCCGGGAGCAGCGTGGTCGCGAGCGAGGGGCGATCGGCCTCGAGCGGGTTGAGCACCTTCGTGGTGGTGCGCCGCGGATCGCCCGCGTCGAGCCCCCAGGTGTCGAAGACGCCCGCGGGCAGGAACGGGCTGGTGAGCACCTCGACGTGGCCGGTGTACGCGAGCGCGCGGCTCACGATCCGGCGACGCCGCTGGCGGGCGCTGAGGCCGCGTCCGCCGGGAGCGGCGGGCAGCACCGGGGGGATCTGCTCCAGGCCCTCCAGCCGCAGCACCTCCTCGACCAGGTCGGCCACCATGTTCAGGTCGGGCCGCCAGGTCGGCGGGGTCACCGTGAGGCTGCTCTCCCCCTCGACGACGCAGCCGATCTGGGTGAGCCGGCGCGCCGTGGTGCCCGCCGGGTAGGTGATCCCGGCGACGCGGTCCGGCCGGTCCGCCGCGATCGTCACCTGCGGCCGGTCCTCGTACCCGCCCAGATCGGTGATCTCGCCGGCGACGGCGCCGCCGGCGATCTCGGTGAGCAGGCGGGCGGCCTCGCGCACCGTCCACACCGAGATCGCGGGGTCGACGGTGCGCTCGTACCGCTTCGCCGCGTCCGAGCTCAGCTTGTGCCGCTTACCGGTGCGGAACACCGTGACCGGATCCCACACGGCCCCCTCGAGGATCACGTCCACGGTCTCGTCGCCCACCTCGGTGGTGGCGCCGCCCATCACCCCGGCGAGGGAGACGGGGCCGGAGTCGTCGGCGATCACGGTGTCCTCGGGGTCGAGGGCGCGCTCGACGTGATCGAGGGTCTCGAGCGTCTCGCCGGCGCGCGCGGGGCGCACCACGAGGCCGCCCCGCACGCTGTCCGCGTCGAAGGCGTGCAGCGGCTGGCCGGTGAGCAGCATGAGGTAGTTGGTCACGTCGACCGCGGGGCTGATCGGGCGGACGCCGGAGGTCAGCAGGCGCCGCTGGATCCA
Source organism: Tsukamurella paurometabola (assembly GCA_040391845.1). GTDB lineage: Bacteria > Actinomycetota > Actinomycetes > Mycobacteriales > Mycobacteriaceae > Tsukamurella > Tsukamurella paurometabola_B. The sequence continues at coordinate 23,753 of JBEBXD010000016.1, forward strand.
CCACGGCGTCACGGCCTTCGGGTCGATGCCGTCGACGCGCAGCGCGGTGAACCGGGTGCAGCCGGACGCGGGGTCGACGGTGACGTCCACGCCGCCCGCCCCGGTCCCCGTCTTCGGGGACGGGGTGGTGATGTCGGTGAACGGCAGGTCGTACCCGCAGGCGAGTTCCCGGGCGAGGCCGCGGACCGAGAACGCGTACCCGCGGTCCGGGGTCACGTTGAGCTCGATCACGGTGTCGTCCATGCCCAGGACGGGCTTGGCGTCGTCGCCCGGCTGCGCGGTCCCCTCGGGCAGCACGAGGATGCCCGAGTGGTCGTTGCCGATCCCGAGCTCGCTGACCGAGCAGATCATGCCGTCGGAGACGTGGTCGTAGGTCTTGCGGGCGGCGATCTCGAACCCGCCGGGCAGCACGGCTCCGGGCAGCGCGGCCACGATCAGGTCACCCTCGGCGAAGTTCCGCGCGCCGCAGACGATCCCGCGCGGCTCGCCCTCCCCCACATCCACCTGGCAGAACCGGATGGGCTTGCGGAAGTTCGTCAGCTCCTCGATGTGCGCCACGCGGCCGATCTTCAGCGGGCCGGTCACGGTGTCGAGCGAGTCGACCTCCTCGACCTCGAAGCCGACGCGCACGAACCCGGCGTCCAGCTCGTCGGCCGTGACGCCCCAGTCGGGGGTGTCGCGGCGGAGGATCTCGGTGAGCCATGACTGTGCAACGCGCACGGTGGAAGTCCTTCTCCTGGGTGAAATTCTGCGGTGCTGGGGTGCGCCGGCGCTAGCCGCGGACGCCGAAGGGCAGGGTGAAGCGCACGTCGCCCTCGACGATGTCGCGCATATCGGACAGGCCGGTGCGGAACTGCAGGGTGCGCTCGAGGCCCATCCCGAATGCGAAGCCCGAGTACTCCTCCGGGTCGATGCCGCAGGCGCGCAGCACGTTCGGGTTGACCATGCCGCAGCCGCCCCACTCGATCCAGCCCGCGCCGCCCTTCTTGTTCGGGAACCACACGTCGACCTCGGCCGACGGTTCCGTGAACGGGAAGTAGTTCGGCCGCATGCGGGTGGTGGTCTCCGGTCCGAACATCGCCTTGGCGAACGCCTCGAGGGTGCCCCGCAGGTGCGCCATCGTGAGCCCCTTGTCCACGGCGAGGCCCTCGACCTGGCTGAACACCGGCGTGTGGGTGGCGTCCAGCTCGTCGGTGCGGAAGGTGCGCCCCGGGCAGGCCACGTAGATCGGCACGTCGCGGGTCAGCATCGTGCGCACCTGGACCGGCGAGGTGTGGGTGCGCAGCACCTGCCGCGATCCCTCGGGCGCCACGTAGAAGGTGTCCTGCATGGAGCGCGCGGGGTGATCGGGCAGGAAGTTGAGCGCGTCGAAGTTGAAGTGCTCGGTCTCCACCTCCGGGCCCTCGGCGATCTCCCAGCCGATGCCGACGAAGAAGTCGGCCACCTCGTCGGCGATGATGCTGACGGGGTGCCGGGCGCCCTGCGGCGCACGGCCCGAGGGCAGCGTGACGTCGATCGACTCCGAGACGAGCACCGCCTCGTCGCGCTCGGCGTCCAGCACGGCCTTGCGCTCCTCAAAGGCGGCGCGGGCCCTGCCCTGCGCGACGTTCACGCGCTTGCCGGCGTCCTTGCGCTCCTCCTTGGGGATGGAGCCGAGCGCGCGCTTGCTCAGCGCGAGCGGCGACTTCTCCCCGAGGTGGGCGAGCCGCGCCTCCCCGAGCTCGTCCAGGGTCGATGCCGCGTCGAAAGCCCGCGCGGCCTCGTCGGCGAAGGCGTCGAGTGCCGCTTCGCTGAGGTCGTCGACGGGGGCGATCTGGTCTTCCGACACTTCTCTGGGCTCCTCGGTGAGGGTGGACGGTACCCGACCAGAGTAGTCGACGGATCTTTCCAGTCCGAAACGCATTACCGCAGGTACGTGCCCAGCAAGTCCTGCAAGCCCCGGTGGTGCGCAACGCGACGGTTCGGCGCGACGGCGCGGTCGATGAATCTCTCCCACGTAACGGCCGCGCCCCGGACCGAAGCCGCCTGATCACCGACCGCCCGCGCGACGCAGAATTGCCCCACGACCATGGCAACGATCGCGGCCGCCTCGTCGCGGGGCGCGACGTCCGTCAGGAGATCTCCTCGGGCGCACGCCAGTTCGACGAGCTCTGTGAACGCTTCCTCCCAGGCCGTTACAGGACGAGACCACGGCCCGAGGTCCGGATGCGGACGATCGATGACCACTCCGAACGCGGCGCGGAATCGGACGTCGTCGACCGTCGCAACCAGCGCCTGCACAGACACCTCGGCGGCATGAAGGACCGGCATGCCGTCGACCGTCGGAGACGTGAGCGCAGGCGCGAACTGCTCCTCGACGAGCGCCTTCACCAACGCCGCTTTTGAACCGAAGTGGTGGTACATCGCCCCCTTCGTAACCCCGGCGAGAGCGAGAACCTCGGAGAGTGACGCGCCATCGTATCCGCTCCGATCGACCACGGCCGCCGCGGCATCGAGGAGCGCCTCTCGTGTGCGCGTCGCACGGTCCTGCATCACGCCTCCTTCCGCTTGACACCAGGCCGATTCACCATAACCATACCAACCGGTTGGATTCTTACGGAGGTCAGATGTCCCGATTCGCTGCGCTACTCCTCGCCGCCGCCGTCCTGTGCGAGGTCGCTGGCACCCTCGCTCTGCGAGCTACCGACGGCTACAAATACCTCTGGCCGCTGCTCGTAGTCGTACCCGGGTACCTCGGCGCCTTCGCCTTCCTCGGGCTCTCGCTGCGCGAAATCTCAGTTGGAGTCGCGTACGCGGTCTGGTCCGCAGCTGGAACCGTGGTGGTCACTGCCGTCGCGGCGCTGCTGTTCGGCGATCGGCTCTCCATGACCACGATCGTGGGGATGTCGGTGACTGTGGTCGGTGTCGCGATCATCAATTTGGGAACGGCGGCCGAATGAGAGCCGCAAAGGCCCTCCTGCTCGCGGTGGACGTGGCTCTGGTCTCCTACTGGGCCGCGATCATTGGGAATGCGATCCCTGAGCAGTGGCGCTTCCGCGACTACACGAACCCCGTCGTTCAGGCATGGAACTGGTCGTTTCTCCCGCTCGACCTTCTCGCCGTCGGACTGGGCGCGACGGGACTCCGCCTGGTGCGCACACAACCCGCGATTGGTCGAATCGTGCTCGCCGTTGGTTGCGCACTGACGTTCTGCGCGGGACTCATGGCGATCTCGTTCTGGGCAGTCGCGGGTGACGTCGACCTCACCTGGTGGGCACCGAACATCGCCCTCATGGCAGTGCCGACCGTCGTCGTCCTCGCACTCGTCCGCTCGCCCTCCGACGTCAAAGATTGCGCTCCGCAAGCCACGCGGTGACCACGGTCTTCGGCGCGCAGGCGCACCACGCGTCCTCGATCACCTCAGCGAGCCCTTCACGCGTGATCTCGCCGAGCCGGGATCCCCGAAGGGACGGCATTTGCCGGTGAGCTCCGGGATCACCGGCTGGCCGCTGCATCGCGCTCGTTCCCCTGCGGTATCGGTCGGAGAACGACCGCACTGCGGGCACCGGCCCGCGCCAGCACCAGTGCACCCGTGAACACGGCCAGCGCCCACCACCCCGTCGGCGTGCCCAGACCCTCCTTCGCCATCAGCAGCACCGCCACCCCGGCGACGCACACCAGCCCGCCCACGAACGCACCCCGGCCTCCGGCGGCCGCGACCCGCGCATCCCACCAGGGCAGCCGCCGATGCTCCGCCGGGGAGAGCAGCAGGAACAGCACGAACATGACCACAGCGAACACAGCGGCCCGCAGCACCATCAGGCCCCAGAACCCCGCCTGGTACGGGTCGACGGCGTCGATGCCCGCGTAGTGCAGCGCCACGGCGGCCACGGCGATGGCCGGGATGTGCCACAGGTACAGGGTCATCGCGCCGCCGTTGCCTACCGCCACCGGGTACCAGACCCGCGGGCGGCGCGCCCAGCGCCCGATCGCCGGCGCCGCGACCACGAAGAGCAGGCTTACCCACACGCAATGCAGTCCCAGCAGCAGCGTCGGCGGAGTGGTGTTGGAGAAGGTCTCGGCCCCGGTCACCACGAGCGGCACGTCGTACGGGCCGGCGACCACCACGGCTACCGCGGCCGCGAACGCGGCGGCCGCCACGGCCAGCGCGGCCCGCACCGGGATCAGCCGCCGCGCGTACGCGACGCCGATGACCACCGGGATCAGCCACACGATCAGGAAGTTCGGGAAGCCCCATTCGATCGCGCCGGAGGCGAGCCGCGCACCGTCGACCAGAGCGGACGCGGCCAGCAGGCCCGCGACGATCCCGGCGAGCGCGGCCGCGCCGCACCGCATCAACGCCGGCACGAACGCCAGCGCCAGCAGGTACACGCCGATGAACCACAGCAGCGCGACGCTCTCCTGGCCGAGCCGGACCGCGCTCGACTCCCCCGCGACCACCCGCACCAGCAGGAGCGCGATGGACCAGAAGCCGAGGTACCAGAACACGGGCCGGGCGAGTCGCTGCGCGCGCCCGAGCAGCCAGCCGCCCCACGCGGTGCCCGGCTTCAGCCCGTAGGCGCTGCTGGCCGCGCCCGCCAGGAAGAACAGGGGCATGACCTGCAGCACCCAGGTGATCGGCTGCAGGGACGGCTGCGCACCGAGGGTGTTGCCCACCCACACACCCGATGGGGTGATCGTCGCGAGCAGCAGGACGCAGTGGCCGAACATCACGACCAGGAGGCTGACGATGCGGGCCACGTCGATGGCGCGGTCGCGGCCCTCGGGGGTACCGGCGAGAACGCTGGAGCGGGACGGTAGGAATCTCATGATCACCATGCTTCCGGCGCGCGGGCCACTGCGGATGAGTAGTCCTACGCGGGACTGGTAGGGATTCTATCCGCGATTCTGCACGCGCGAGCTCGCGTACAGGCAGATCGACGCTGCGGTGGCGAGGTTCAGCGATTCGGCGCGGCCCCGGATCGGAATGGCGATCCGGTGATCGGCGACGGACTTCAGCTCGGCGGAGAGGCCGTGGGCCTCGTTGCCGAACAGCCAGGCCGTGGGCTCGGTGAGCAGCTCATCGGCGTCGTCGAGGGAGACTTCGCCGTCCGCGGCGGTAGCGAGCACAGTCATGCCAAGTTGGCGCAACGACTCGACGGCCGCGAACTCGTCCCTCTCCTGCGCGATGGGCAGGTGGAAGACGGAGCCGGCCGACGCCCGCACGACCTTCCCGTTCATCGGGTCGACGGTGTCGCCGGCGAGCAGGACCGCGTCGGCGCCGACGGCATCGGCCACGCGGATGACGGTGCCGGCGTTGCCCGGCTCCGCGACGTCGACGGGGACCGCGACCAGGCGCGCACCGTCGGCGATCGTGGCGGCGGGCAGGGCTTCGCAGACGGCGACGATGCCGGGCGGAGTGACAGTGTCCGACATGCTCCTCATGGCCCTGTCCGTGACGAACTCGACCGGACCGGTGAGGAGGTGGCCGTACCGCTCTGAGCCGTCGACGGTCACGAACATCTCGACGACGAGGCCCGCCTCGAGCGCGGAGGTCACCGCGTTGGAGCCCTCGGCGAGGAACAACCCGGCCTTGCGTCGGCCGGCGACGCGAAGGAGCTTGGATGCGGCAACGACCCGCGGGGTCCGCTCCGTGAAGAGCTGGTCCGCGGGTCGTCCCGAGTACTGCGTCAAGTTACGCGGCGGGCGCGTTCACGTCGGCCGGGAGCGCCTTGCGGGCGACCTCGACGAGCGCGGTGAAGGCGGCGGCGTCCGAGACGGCGATCTCGGCGAGGTTCTTGCGGTCCACGTCGACACCGGCCAGGCGCAGGCCCTGGATCAGCCGGTTGTAGGTGATGTCGTTGGCCCGGGCCGCGGCGTTGATGCGGGTGATCCACAGCTTGCGGAAGTCGCCCTTACGCGCGCGACGGTCGCGGTACGCGTAGGTCATCGAGTGGAGCTGCTGCTCCTTGGCCTTGCGGTACAGGCGCGACCGCTGGCCGCGGTAGCCCTTCGACGCCTCGAGGATGGAACGACGCTTCTTCTGAGCGTTCACTGCGCGCTTGACGCGTGCCATAGGTCTTGGTCCTTACGTGTGAAAAGTGGTGCGGTACTACGGGCGGGTGCGGCTTACTTGCCGAGCAGCTTCTTGACGCGGCGCACGTCGGCGGGCGCGACCTCGGCGACCCCGTCGAGGCGGCGGGTCACCCGCGAGCTCTTGTGCTCCAACAGGTGGCGGCGGCCGGCCTTCTGGCGCAGCACCTTGCCGCTCCCCGAAAGCTTGAAGCGCTTCGAGGTACCGCTGTGGGACTTGTTCTTCGGCATGTGTTCGTCTCTCTGTGTCGTTCGTCTGCCGGGGCGATCGGGTCGCTATCCGGCGGGAGCCTCGGGAGCGGCGGGCCGCGCCGCGGGGGCTTGACTGTCCTGCTGCGCCTTGGCGCGGGTCTTCGCCCCCTTGTGCGGCGCGAGGACCATGGTCATGTTGCGACCGTCCTGCTTCGCGGACGTCTCGACGAAGCCGTACTCGGCGACGTCGGCGCCCAGGCGCTGCAGAAGCCGGAAGCCCAGTTCCGGACGCGACTGCTCGCGGCCGCGGAACATGATCGTGACCTTGACCTTGGAGCCCTGCTCCAGGAACCGGACGACGTGACCCTTCTTGGTCTCGTAGTCGTGGTCGTCGATCTTCGGGCGGAGCTTCTGCTCCTTGATCACGGTCAGCTGCTGGTTCTTCCGCGACTCGCGCTGCTTCTGCGCCGCCTCGTACTTGAACTTGCCGTAGTCCATGATCTTGCACACGGGCGGGCGGGCGTTCGGCGCCACCTCGACCAGGTCGAGATCCGCCTCGTACGCCAGCTTGAGCGCATCTTCAACTCGCACGATCCCGACCTGTTCGCCGCCGGGGCCGACGAGTCGGACCTCGGGAACGCGGATCTGACCGTTGGTGCGTGTCTCAGTGCTGATGGGGCCTCCTTGAATCGGTGCTCGTGTCATGCGGGTCATGGTGCGAGCGGTCTTCACTCGTAGACCGCCGTGCAGCCCACGAGGCCCACCCTGTCCCACACAGCGAAAAGGCCCCGACCAGGCAGTTCACCTGGCGAGGCCCACACCGACCGATACGGGCCGCCGCGGCGTACGCCGACGATCGACCCCTCCTTCAACGAGGAGACCGCACCCGGAATTCCTCACGGAGTTCCGCTGCGGCGACCGGACCAGCCGACCGGAAGTCGGCGTGGTGGGAGTGGACTCCACTTGCTGCCCCGGGCACAGCCGGAGCGGTCGCACATGGAAGTGTAGCAGTCGTGAGTGAGAATCCGAATTCGCCCTCCGAGCCCGACACGCTGGAACGACTGGTTGCGGACTCGCCGTCGATCGAGGTGATCTCTAGCGCGTGGATGCTGTTGATGAGCGCCGCCGCGGAGAAGCTCGGCCTCACCGCGGCCGAGGACCACGCGGAGGATTTCGATCCGCGCGAGAGCCCGCACTTCGATCTCGACGAAGCGCGCCGCCTGATCACCGCTCTGGCCGGCCTGACCACCGCCTCCGTGGAGTACCTGGGTCCGCACGCCGGCCCGTACCGGGACGGACTGAAGTCCCTGCAGCTGGCGTTCCGGGAGTACAGCAGCTATCCGGACGAGCCCGGCCAGGGGCCGGGCGAGAAATACACGGGACCGGTGTACGGCTAACCCTCAGGGTTATCCCCCAAAAACACCCTGACCAGGGTAAATAAGTCTAGTGTTCGGGGCTGTGCCGGGCGTACCGTCACGGCATGAAACGGATGAGAACGCTTGCGGCCGGCGTACTGGTCGCTGCAGGAGTACTGGCACCACTGGGAACGATGACCGCCACCACGGCGGCCGCCGCTCCGACGCCCGCGGTTTCGCACCCCGGGCACGGCTGGTGCGAACCCGGTCGCTGGGTGGGCGGCTACTGGACCCAGGGCCGCTGGCACCCGGGCTGGTGGGAGCGCGGCTACTGGCGTCCGGGCTGGGTGGACCGCTGGGGCTGGCATCCCGGCTACTGGGTGCAGCCGAAGTGGCACAACGGCTACTTCGAGCGGGGCCACTGGGTTCCCGGCCGCTGGATCCCCGGCCGCTGCCACCCGCACCGCTGACTGAGAACTGAACAGCCCGGCCGAACGAACGGGCCCTCAGCCGCATCCCCGCGGCTGAGGGCCCGTTCGGCGTTTCGCCGCGCGGCCCGGCGCGGCCGTTCAGGCGCCGGCGGCCGCGGAGGCCGCCGACAGCGCCTTGATCCGGTCGGGGCGGAAGCCCGACCAGTGCTCGGCACCGTCGACCACCACGACGGGGGCCTGCAGGTAGCCGAGGGCGAGGACGTACTCGCGCGCCTCCTCGTCGAGGCTGATATCGACGGAGCGGTACTGGACACCGGCCTTGTCGAGCGCCTTGTAGGTGGCGGTGCACTGCACGCACGCGGGCTTGGTGTAGAGGGTCACGCTGCTCATGAATCAAACACTACATCTGGTGTTACATCCGTGCAATTTGCACAAGATACTGTGGATAATGGCTCCACAGGTATCCCCAGCCCATCCACCGGATGTCCACAACGCCATCCCCAGCTACGACGAAGCCAGCACCTCGGCGAGGAACTTGCCGGTGTAGGACTCGGGGGCGGCGGCCACGTCCTCGGGGGTGCCCTCGGCCACCACGGTGCCTCCGCCGTTGCCGCCCTCCGGGCCCATGTCGATGACCCAGTCCGCGGTCTTGATCACGTCCAGGTTGTGCTCGATCACGATGACCGAGTTGCCCTTGTCGACCAGGCCCTCGACCACCTGCAGCAGCTTGGCGATGTCCTCGAAGTGCAGGCCCGTGGTGGGCTCGTCCAGGATGTAGACGGTGCGCCCGTTGGACCGCTTCTGCAGCTCGGCCGCCAGCTTCACGCGCTGCGCCTCGCCGCCCGAGAGCGTGGTGGCCGGCTGCCCGAGCCGCACGTAGCCCAGGCCCACCTCGACGAGCGTCTTGAGGTACCGGTGGATCGACGTCACGGCCTCGAAGAACTCCGCGGCCTCCTCGATCGGCATGTCGAGCACCTCGGCGATGTTCTTGCCCTTGTAGTGCACCTCGAGCGTCTCGCGGTTGTAGCGCGCCCCGTGGCACACCTCGCACGGCACGTACACGTCCGGCAGGAAGTTCATCTCGATCTTGATCGTGCCGTCACCCGAGCACGCCTCGCAGCGGCCGCCCTTGACGTTGAACGAGAACCGGCCGGGCTGGTAGCCGCGCACCTTCGCCTCGGTGGTCGCCGCGAACAGAGTGCGGATCTTGTCGAACACGCCCGTGTAGGTGGCGGGGTTCGACCGCGGCGTGCGGCCGATCGGCGACTGGTCGACCTGCACCAGCTTGTCGAGATCGTCGAGCCCGGTGACGCGGCTATGCCGGCCGGGCACCTGCCGCGCGCCGTTGAGCTTGTTGGCCAGCACGGTCGCGAGGATGTCGTTGACCAGGGTCGACTTCCCTGATCCGGAGACGCCGGTGACCGCCGTCAGCACGCCCAGTGGGAAGGCCACGTCGATGTTCTTGAGGTTGTGCTCGCGCGCGCCCATCACCTTGAGCCGGCGCTTCGCGTTCACCGGCCGCCGCACTGCGGGCACCGGCAGCGCGCGCCGGCCGGCCAGGTACGCGCCGGTCAGCGACTCCTTGTTCTTCAGCAGAGCCTTGTAGGTGCCACTGTGCACCACCTTGCCTCCGTGCTCGCCCGCGTACGGGCCGATGTCCACGATCCAGTCCGCGGTGCGGATCGTGTCCTCGTCGTGCTCGACCACGATGAGGGTGTTGCCGAGGTCGCGCAGCCGCACCAGCGTGTCGATGAGGCGCCGGTTGTCGCGCTGGTGCAGGCCGATCGACGGCTCGTCGAGCACGTACAGCACGCCCGCGAGACCGGAGCCGATCTGGGTGGCGAGACGGATGCGCTGCGCCTCGCCGCCCGAGAGCGATCCCGCGGCCCGCGAGAGCGAGAGGTACTCCAGGCCCACGTCCAGCAGGAACGCGATCCGCGCCTGCACCTCCTTGAGCACCCGGCCGGCGATCGCGGCCTCGCGGGCGCCGAGCTTCAGGTCGGAGAGGTAGTCCGAGCACTCCCCCACGGACATGGAGGCCACGTCCGCGATGGACTTCTCGCCGAACCGCGGGTGGTCCAGTGTGACGGCGAGGATCTCCGGCCGCAGCCGCGCGCCCCCGCAGGCCGGGCACGGCACGTCCCGCATGTAGCCCTCGTACCGCTCCTTCATCTGCTCCGACTCGGTCGATTCGAGGCGGCGGTGCAGGAACGGCATGACGCCCTCGAACTCGGCGTAGTACGAGCGGGTGCGGCCGTACCGGTTGCGGTACTTGACGTGGACCTGGTGTTCGGATCCCTCGATGACGGCCCGGCGGGCCTTCGCGGGCAGGTCCTTCCACGGGGTGTCCAGGTCGAAGCCCATCGCGTCGGCGAGGCCGGACAGCAGGCGCAGGAAGTACTCTGCGCTCTGGCCCGCCGACCAGGGGGCGATGGCACCGTCGGCCAGGGACAGCAGCGGATCCGGCACCACGAGCTCCGGATCGACCTCCTTGCGGATGCCGAGGCCGTCGCACTCCGGGCACGCGCCGTACGGGGAGTTGAACGAGAACGAGCGGGGCTCGAGATCGTCGACGGCGATCGGGTGCCCGTTCGGGCAGGCCATCTTCTCGGAGAAGCGGCGCTCCCGCTCGGCGTCGTTCTCCTCGCGGTCCACGAAGTCGAGGACCACGATGCCGTCGGCCAGCCGGAGCGCGGTCTCGATCGAATCCGTCAGGCGCTGCTTGGCGGTCGCCTTGACGGCGAGGCGGTCGACGACGACCTCGATGTCGTGCTTCTCCTGCTTCTTCAGCTTCGGGGGCTCGGCGAGCTGGTACACCACCCCGTCGATCCGGGCTCGCGAGTACCCCTGCGTCTGCAGCTGATTGAACAGGTCCACGAACTCGCCCTTGCGGGTGCGCACGACGGGCGCGAGCACCTGGAACCGGGTGCCCTGCTCCATCGCCAGCACCTGGTCCACGATCTGCTGCGGCGTCTGCCGCGCGATCACGGCGCCGCACTCCGGGCAGTGCGGCGTGCCGGCGCGGGCGTACAACAGCCGCAGGTAGTCGTACACCTCGGTGATGGTGCCCACGGTCGAGCGCGGGTTGCGGTTGGTGGACTTCTGGTCGATCGAGACGGCGGGCGAGAGGCCCTCGATGAAGTCGACATCCGGCTTGTCCATCTGGCCCAGGAACTGCCGGGCGTAGGCCGAGAGCGACTCGACGTAGCGCCGCTGCCCCTCTGCGAAGATGGTGTCGAACGCCAGGCTGGACTTGCCGGAACCGGACAGTCCCGTGAACACGATGAGGCTGTCGCGCGGGAGATCCACATCGATACCCCGCAGGTTGTGTTCGCGCGCACCGCGCACGATCAGGCGATCTGCCACCGTCGTCCTTCCGTCGAGCCCTTCGAACCCGTCAGCGGGCCCCGATCAATGCTAGAGAAGCCGACCGACAAGTTTTTCGCCGCGCGGTAGCGTGAGGCACGTGAGCACCACGATCAATCAGATCTCCGTCGGCGGTATGGACAACAACGTGTACCTGGTGAGTGATTCCGCCGGACACACACTGCTGATCGACGCCGCCAACGAGGCGGAGCGGGTCCTCGACGTCGCCCGGGAGACCGGCGGGGTCGAGCTGATCGTGACCACGCACCGTCACCTCGACCACTGGTACGCGCTGGCCGAGGTCCGCGAGGGCCTGGGCGTGCCCGCGGCGGCGGGCGTGAACGACGCGGAGGGCATCGACGCCCCCACCGACCGGACGCTGTCCGACGGGGAGGTGCTCACCGTGGGCGATCTCGTGTTCGACGTGATCGAGCTGGTGGGGCACACGCCCGGATCGATCGCGCTCGCCCTGCGCCCCGAGTTCGACGGTGCGCCCGTCCACCTGTTCACGGGCGACAGCCTGTTCCCCGGGGGCGTGGGCAAGACCGGCTCGCCCGAGGAGTTCGACCGCCTCTACACCGACGTGACCACGAAGCTGTTCGACCGGTTCGGCGACGACGCCGTCGTGCACCCCGGGCACGGCAAGGGCACCACCCTCGGCGCCGAGCGCCCGCACCTCGCGGAGTGGCGCGAGCGCGGCTGGTGAGTCGAGATTCGATGAGCGGTCCCAGGATTCTGATCGCCGGCGCGAGTATCGCCGGCCCGGCGCTCGCGCACTGGCTCGCGCGCTACGGCGCGCAGGTCACCGTGGTCGAGCGCCGCCGGGCCTGCGGCTGGGCGGGCAGGCCGTCGACGCGCGCGCCGTGGCCCGGGACGTGATCGACCGGATGGGGCTCGGCGAGGCGGTGCGCGCGGCGTGCACGGACACCGCCGGCGCGCGGATCGTGGACGAGGACGGCACCGTCGTCGAGTCCTTCAGCGCGGAGGACGACGGAGGCGACGGTTTCATCGCCGATATCGAGATCCTGCGCGGCGACCTGTCGCAGGTGCTGTACGACGCCACCCGCGACGATGTGGAGTACGTGTTCGGCGACCGGATCGCCGCCCTCGCCCAGGACTCCGACGGGGTCGACGTGACCTTCGCGAGCGGCGGCGCCCGCCGGTTCGAGCTGGTGATCGGCGCCGACGGCCTGCACTCCCCGCTCCGCGCCCTCGCCTTCGGCCCGCACGAGCGGTTCGTCCGCCACCTCGGGCAGGCGATGGCGTTCTACACCGTGCCGAACGAGTTCGGGCTGGACCGCTGGCTGATCGACTGCGTGGTCCCCGGCCGGTCGGCGGGGCTGCGGCCGATCCGCGACGCCACGCTCGGGATGGCGCTGTTCTCCTTCACCGCCACCGAGGACGAGCTCGCGGACCGCGACCCCGCGGCGCAGAAGGCGCTGCTGCGGGACAAGCTGGCCGGGCTCGGCTGGCTGACCCCGCAGATCCTCGAGCACGCCGACGCGGCGGACGACTTCTATCTCGACGCCGTCGCGCAGGTGGTGCTCGATCGCTGGTCGACGGGGCGGGTGGCACTTGCGGGCGACGCCGCCTTCTGCTCCTCGCCGATGTCCGGGCAGGGCACCAGCCTCGCCCTGGTCGGCGCCTATGTGCTCGCGGGTGAACTCGCGGCGGCCGAATGGCATCCCGCGACGGGCTTCGAAGCCTACGAGCGGCTCCTGCGGCCCATGGTCGACGCCAACCAGCAGATCGCCCGGTGGAACGCGGCCGGCCGCACGGCCCCCGGTCCCGGCGCGGAACCCGCGATCCCTCCGGAGCAGTGGGACCCGGCGGTCATCGAGCGCGCGATCAACGGGATCGACCTGCCCGACTACCCCGGCGGGAACCTCGCATGAGACTCGACTGGACCGACGACGAGGACACCGTCGACCCCGTGAGCGCGCGCGAGCGGCTCCGGAGCGGCGAGGCCGAGACTCCCCCGCCGGACAACCGGCGGATCCGCCGCGCGGCGGCGCTGTTGTTCGTGCTCGCGTTCGTCGGCGTTCCGTCCATCGGCGGCGTCTTCCTCGAGAGCGACGGCAGGACGCGGCTTCTCGTCGGCCTGATCCTGCTGGCGTACACCCTGGTGCTCGGCTACCTGATGGCCAGGTCGATCGCGCGCCGCTGAGCGATGAGGTCCTGATGCGTTTCCCCACGACCACCGCGGATCGTGGACAATGGACGGTCTGATTCATCGCAGCCGTCCACGAGGAGTCCCGTGAAGACAGACCCCGCAGCTGTTGGCGATCCCCTGCTCGCGCAGGAGCAGGCCCACCTCGATCGGGTGTACGCCCGGATCGACGCCATGCGCGACACCGCGAACCGTCGCCGGGCCGACAACCTGCAGGAGGTGGGCGAGAACCCGCAGGAGATCTCCGAGCGGGACTCCTACCACCAGCTCTACACCGACGACATCGCCAAGTACGACGCCGCCGAGCAGAACCTGTACTTCGGACGCCTCGACATGAACGACGCCGCCGACGGATCGGACGCCGTCCGCCGCATCGGCCGCATCGGCGTGCTCGACGACGACGAGGACCTCTCGACGCTCCTGCTCGACTGGCGCGCGCCGCTGGCGCGGCCCTTCTACCTCGCGACCCCCGCCCAGCCGGAGGGTGTGGCGGTGCGCCGCCACGTCCGCACCCGGGGACGCGACCTCACCGGGGTGGTCGCGGAGCGCCTCACCCTCACCGATGCGGGGGTCGACGGTGACGCCCGCGGCCCGGGCGCGAATGTCGCCGGGGAGTCCGCCCTGGTGGATGCGCTCGATCGGGCCCGCACGGGGCAGATGACCGACATCGTGGAGACCATCCAGCGGGAGCAGGACGCGATCATCCGCTCCGAGCACCGCGGCGTCCTCGTCGTGCAGGGCGGCCCGGGCACGGGCAAGACCGCCGTGGCCCTGCACCGCGCCGCCTACCTGCTGTACACCTACCGCCAGAACCTCTCCCGCACGGGCGTTCTCATCATCGGGCCGAACGAGACGTTCCTGAACTACATCAGTCAGGTGCTGCCCAGCCTCGGTGAGACGGGCGTGCTGCTCAGCACCATCGGTGATCTGTTCCCCGGGGTCATCGCGACTCTGGGGGACACGGCCGCGGCGACGCAGCTCAAGGGCTCCACCGCGATGGTCGAGGTGATGAAGCAGGCGGTCCGGGGCTGGCAGACGGTGCCCGAGGAGCCGATCGTGCTGAAGTTCGACGGCTACCCGCTGACCCTGGACAAGAAGATCGTGACCCGCGCCCGCGGCCGGGCGCGCTCGTCGCGGCGGCCGCACAACACTGCCCGCGCGATCTTCCGGCAATCCGCGCTGGACGCGCTCGCGGCGCAGCACGCCGCGACCATCGGCTCGTCGGTGGTGGACAACACGATGCTGCTCTCCCGCACCGACATCGCGGACATCCGGGACGAGCTGGCGCAGGACCGGGAGGTGCTGGGCGCGCTCGACGGCCTGTGGCCGGCGCTCACGCCGCAGCGCGTGCTCACCGAGCTGTGGCACGATCCGGACCGGCTCGCCGAGGCCGCCCCGGACCTGACGGACGCCGAGCGCGCGGAACTGCGCCGTGATTCCGTGCGGGGGGCAGACGGCGAGCCGGCGTTCTCCGCCGCGGACGCGCCGCTGCTCGACGAGATCGCCGAGTTCCTCGGCGACGACGATGCGGACGCCGACGAAGCGGAGCGGCAGTGGCGGCAGCGGCTCGAGGAGGCGCAGGAGGCCCTTGACATCCTGACCGGTTCCGCGCCACAGGATCTCGACGACGAGTTCGACGCCGAGATCCTCATGGCCTACGACCTGATCGACGCCGAGCAGCTCGCGCAGCGGCAGACCGTCCGCGAGTTCAACTCCACCGCAGACCGCGCGCGCGAGGACCGGACATGGACATTCGGGCACGTCATCGTCGATGAGGCGCAGGAGCTTTCGGCGATGGCGTGGCGAATGCTGATGCGGCGCAGCCCGAACCGCTGGATGACGCTGGTGGGCGACACCGCCCAGACGGGCGATGCGGCGGGGATGACCAGCTGGGGCGACGCGCTCGACCCGTACGTTCCCGGCCGGTTCACCGTCGCCGAGCTCACGGTGAACTACCGCACGCCGAAGGAGATCATGGATGTGGCGGCCGATGTGCTCGCCGAGATCGACCCGACGCTCTCACCTCCGACCTCGGTCCGGTCCGGCGCGCGGGCGCCGCGCCTGGTCCGGTTCGACGGTGACGCGGACCCGTCCGGCAGGCAGCCACTCATCGACGCCGTGCGGGCCGAGCTGCCCGACGATCCCGAGCGGCTGACGGCGGTCCTGGCACCGTCGGACCTGGTCGCCCCGCTGCGCCGGCTGACCGCGCCGCACGTGCGCGTGCTGAGCGTCCGCGACGCCAAGGGCCTCGAGTTCGACCACGTGATCGTGGTGGAGCCGCAGCGCATCGTCGGGGAGACCGCGGAGGTGGCTTTCGATACCGGCCTGCGGGACCTGTACGTGGCACTGACGCGAGCGACCCAGACGTTGACCGTGGTCACGTCCGGGTCGCTGCCGCGGGCGCTGCGCGCCCTCGAGTCCGCCTGAGGCGGAGACTCCTAGGTGGTGTGGACGATGAGGATGTCCACCGAGGTCTTGCGGGCGGCGTCCGAGGGCACCGAGCCCAGCAGGCGGCCGGTGAGGGAGTTCATCCCCTTGTTTCCCACCACCAGCAGGGACGGCTCGGGCAGGGACTTCACCAGATCGAGAAGCGCGTCCACGGGCTGCCCCTTGATGGCACGCTTCTCGATGTTGGTGCCGCCGGCCTTGAGCGCGCGGGCCTCTGCGGTGCGCAGCATGTCGTTGACCGGGTTCGCACCCTGCAGCTGGTACGCGTCCGCACCGAGCACGTCGGCGGCGGCCGGGTCGGCACCCTCGCTGGGCAGGAAGGCGCAGGCGATCACCAGCTTCGAGTCCCCGGACAGCGCAGCGGCGCGCTCCACGGCACGCAGCGACGACTCCGATCCGTCGGTACCGACGACGATCGTGCTGTAGCCACTCATCGAGTCTCCTCTTTCTCTGGATTGCTCTAGCGGACGGCAGCCGGGTTGGAACTGCCTGGCATACTTCTCCGACACAATAGCCCCATTCCGCCCTGGTACAGGCGGCTTGCGGCAGGGAACACATCGGAATCGCCGACGTACTCCGCTTCGCGGGTCATTGCAAACCCGCGGCATCCATCCCGCGCAGTTCCTTCTTCAGGTCCGCGATCTCGTCGCGGATCCGCCCCGCGAGCTCGAACTGCAGCTCCCGCGCGGCGTTCATCATCTGATCGGTGAGTTCCGCGATCAGGTCCGCGAGTTCCGCCCGCGGCATGGACTTCACGTCCTCGCCCTCGTACATCCCCGCGCTCACCGCGGGCACGGCCCGCAGCTCCCCCTGGGCGCGGCGGCCGCGGCTGGCGTTGCGCCCGGACCCACCGATGGCCTGCTCGGTGTCGTCCGCCTCGGTGTACACCTGGTCGAGGATGTCGGCGATCTTCTTGCGCAGCGGCTTCGGATCCACCCCCATCTCCGTGTTGTAGGCGATCTGCTTCTCGCGCCGGCGCTCCGTCTCCTCGATCGCCACGCGCATCGACTCGGTCACCTTGTCGGCGTACATGTGCACCTCGCCGGAGACGTTGCGGGCGGCACGGCCGATCGTCTGGATCAGCGAGGTGGTCGAGCGCAGGAACCCCTCCTTATCGGCGTCGAGGATCGCCACCAGGGATACCTCCGGAAGGTCGAGGCCCTCGCGAAGCAGGTTGATGCCCACCAGTACGTCGTACTCGCCGAGCCGGAGCTGCCGGAGCAACTCCACACGCCGCAGGGTGTCGATGTCGCTGTGCAGGTAGCGCACCCGGATACCCGCGTCCAGCAGGTAGTCGGTGAGGTCCTCTGCCATCTTCTTGGTCAGGGTGGTGACCAGGACCCGCTCGTCTCGTTCGGTGCGCTCGCGGATCTCGTGGATCAGATCGTCGATCTGCCCCTTGGTGGGCTTGATCACCACCTGCGGGTCCACCAGGCCGGTGGGGCGGATGACCTGCTCCACGAACTCGCCGCCGGTCTGTCCCAGTTCGTACGAGCCGGGGGTGGCCGAGAGGTACACCGTCTGCCCGATCCGCTCGGTGAACTCCTCCCAGGTGAGCGGCCGGTTGTCCACTGCGGACGGGAGCCGGAACCCGAAGTCCACCAGGTTGCGCTTGCGGGAGGTGTCACCCTCGTACATGGCGCCGATCTGCGGCACCGTCACGTGCGACTCGTCGATGATCAGGAGGAAGTCCTCCGGGAAGTAGTCGATCAACGTGGCGGGGGCCGAGCCCGCCTCCCGGCCGTCGATGTGGCGGCTGTAGTTCTCGATGCCCGAGCAGAACCCGACCTGCCGCATCATCTCCACGTCGTACTGGGTGCGCATCCGCAGCCGCTGCGCCTCGAGCAGCTTGCCCTGCCGCTCGAACTCCGCCAGCCGCTCCTCCAGCTCCTGCTCGATACCCTCGATCGCGCGGGTCATCCGCTCCGGCCCCGCCACGTAGTGGGTGGCCGGGAAGATCCGCAGGTCGTCCACCTGGCGGACGATGTCGCCCGTGAGCGGGTGCAGGTAGTAGAGCGCCTCCACCTCGTCACCGAAGAACTCGATGCGGATCGCCAGCTCCTCGTAGGACGGGATGATCTCCACGGTGTCGCCCCGCACCCGGAACGTTCCCCGCGTGAACGCCGTATCGTTGCGGGTGTACTGCACGTCCACCAGCAGTCGCAGCAGCGCGTCCCGGTCCACCTCCATACCCACCTCGATCTGCACGGACCGATCGAGGTAGCTCTGCGGCGTGCCGAGGCCGTAGATGCAGGAGACCGAGGCGACCACCACGACGTCCCGCCGGGACAGCAGCGACGAGGTGGCGGAGTGCCGCAGGCGCTCCACATCGTCGTTGATCGAGCTGTCCTTCTCGATGTAGGTATCGGTCTGCGCGATGTACGCCTCGGGCTGGTAGTAGTCGTAGTAGGAGACGAAGTACTCGACTGCGTTGTGCGGCAACATCGCCCGCAGCTCGTTGGCGAGCTGCGCGGCGAGCGTCTTGTTGGGCGCCATGATGAGCGTGGGCCGCTGCACCTTCTCGATCAGCCAGGCCGCAGTGGCCGATTTGCCCGTCCCCGTGGCGCCGAGGAGCACCACGTCCCGCTCCCCCGCCCTGAGCCGCCGCTCCAGGTCGGCGATGGCGGTGGGCTGATCGCCCGCCGGCTCGTAGTCGCTGACCACCGTGAACTCCGCCGGGGCCCGCTCGATCTCCCCGATCGGCCGGAACTCGGAGTGCGCCACCACCGGTTGCTCTGCCGCGAATGCCATACGTCCAGACTAGGCGCCGGCACCGACAAGTTTCCGGCGGAGCCGATGCCGCTCACAGCAGCTTCGAGAGAAAGCTCCTGGTCCGCTCGTGCTGCGGGTTCGCGAGCACCGCGCCGGGCTCGCCCGATTCCACCACCACGCCGCCGTCCATGAAGGCGAGCTGGTCGGCCACCTCGCGGGCGAAGCCCATCTCATGGGTCACCACCAGCATGGTCATCCCGGACGCCGCGAGCTCGCGCATCACGCCCAGGACCTCGCCCACCAGTTCCGGGTCGAGCGCGGAGGTCGGCTCGTCGAACAGCATCAGTTTGGGGTCCATGGCGAGCGCGCGGGCGATCGCCACCCGCTGCTGCTGGCCGCCCGACAGCTGCGCCGGGTACGCACCGGCCTTGTCCGCCAGCCCCACGCGGTCGAGCAGGTCCCGCGCCCGCGCGGTCGCCTGCTCCCGCTTCTGCCCCTTCACCTGGATCGGCGCCTCGATGATGTTCTCCAGCGCGGTGCGGTGCGGGAACAGGTTGAAGTGCTGGAACACCATCCCGATGTCGCGGCGCTGTTTCGCGGCGTCCTTGGGACTCATCTCGTACAGCTTGTCGCCGCGCTCGCGGTACCCGATGAGGTCACCGTCGACGTACAGCCTGCCGGCGTTGACCACCTCCAGGTGGTTGACGCAGCGCAGGAAGGTGGACTTCCCGGAACCGGACGGCCCGATCAGGCACAGCACCTCGCCGCGCCCCACCTCGACGGACACCCCCTTGAGCACCTGGAGCGATCCGAAGTTCTTGCACACCCCCTCTGCGCGCACCATCGGGGCCTCCCCCGGCCGCGCGTACTTCTGCTCCGTCACGACTTCCCCCCGTCACCGGTCACCGGCGCCCCCGCGGCATCGGCCAGAGCCTGGAGTTGCCGGGCCGTGAGCTGCCGCGACACGCCCCGGGAGTAGTGCCGCTCCAGGTAGTACTGCCCGACCATCAGGATGCTGGTCGCCACCAGGTACCAGGTGGACGCCACCATCAGCAGCGGGATCGGCTGGAAGTTCACGCCCGAGATGTCCCTGGCACGACCGTACAGCTCCAGGCTGAACGGCACCGCCGCCACGAGGCTGGTGGTCTTGAGCATGCTGATCAGCTCGTTTCCGGTGGGCGGAATGATCACGCGCATCGCCTGCGGGAGCACGGTGCGCCGCATCGTCTGGCTCCACGACATGCCGAGAGCGATCGACGCCTCCGTCTGCCCCTCGCCCACCGACGAGACTCCCGCGCGCACGATCTCCGCCATGTACGCGGCCTCGTTGAGCGCGAGTCCGATCATCGCGAACAGGAACGCGGCGTTCCACGCCTGGATGTCGAAGTGCGCGAGTTGCACCGTGAACGGGATGCCCAGGTCGATCTGCTTGTAGATCGACGGGAACAGGCCCCAGAACACCAGCTGGACGTACACGGGCGTACCGCGGAACACCCAGAGGTACACCCAGGACGTCCAGCGCAGCACCGGATTCGGCGACAGGCGCATCACGGCCAGGACCACCCCGAGCACGATCGCGATGGACATGGAGAGCACCGTCAGCGCCAGCGTGTACCCGAGGCCGGACATGATCCGGGTGTCGAACAGGTACTTGGCGTAGGTGTCCCAGGCGTAGGCCTCGTTCGTGGCGGCGCCGTAGACGAACAGGCCCACCAGGACGAGCACGACCAGCGCCGCGATCCACTGTCCGGGGTGCCGCAGCGGTACCGCCTTGATCGGGGCCGGGTCGGAGTGGTGCGGTCGGTCTCCGACCGGCTCGGTCGACGTCTCGGTCACGGATCAGCTTGTCGCGCCGTTGATCACCGAGGTGGGGATCGCGCCCGCCTCGACGCCCCAGTTCTTGGCGATCGTGAGGTACTGGCCGTTGTCGATCAGGTGCTGGACCGCCCGCTGCAGGGCCTGGGCGAGCGGCGAGCCCTTCTTCACCGGGTAGCCGTAGGGCGCCGAATCGAAGACCTGGCCGGCGGCGACGAGCTTGCCCTCGGACCGCTTGATCGCGTAGGCCGTCACCGGCGAGTCCGCGGACATGGCGTCCACCTTGCCGAGGACGAGCGCGTTCACCGCCTCGTCCTGGCTGTCGAACTTGACCTTCTCGATGGCCAGCTTACCGGCGTCGGTGCACGCCTTGCTCTTCGCGGGCACGTCCTCGGTGTCCTCGACGGTGGTCGACTGGACGGCCACCCGCTTGCCGCAGGCGTTGTTCGGGTCGATGTCGCCCCCCGCGCGCTGCGCCCACTGGATGCCCGCGTTGAAGTAGGTCACGAAGTCGACCTGCTTCTCGCGCTCCTTGGAGTCGGTGAACGACGACATCCCGACGTTGTAGGTGCCCTGCTGGATGGCGGGGATGATCTTGTCGAAATCGGCTTCCTTGTAGACCGCGGTCAGGCCCATCACCTTGGCGACGGCGTCCATCAGGTCCACGTCGTAGCCGATGATCTTGCCGCTCGAGTCCTTGAACTCGTTGGGCTGGTATGGAACGTTGACGCCGATCACGAGCTGGCCGGTACCGCGGACGTCTGCGGGCACCAGGTCGGCGATCGCGCCCACCTTCTCCACCTGCACCGCCTCCGCCGAGCTGGCCGGCCCGCCGCTCTCCGAGCCCTCGTTGTTGGTGCAGCCCGCCACCACGAGCGCCAACACGGCCAGCAGCGCCGTCAGCAGCGAGGGCAGGCGCCGCCCGCCCGACGACGATCGCAGATCGCTCATCGCAGTTCATCCCTTCAGCCCCGGGCGGATCCCGGGAATGCGTCGTGCCCACGCAGGACGGTCGCCCTCCGCGCTATGAACCTAGCCGTTCCGGGCCGGGTACATGACCCGGTAACAGGAACTTCATCAGTCCTTGCGCGCGACGATCACGTCCCGCGTGATCGCCCGGTCCACCCGGTGCCGCAGGTCGTCGTACCCGGCGCCGTCCAGCACCGTCAGCCCCGCGGACTCCAGCAGTTCGGCGATCCGGTCGCGCGGCGCGACACGGACGTTCCACGCGAGCCCCAGGGCCCCGCCCCGGCGGAGGGTGGACGCCCAGCCCTCGAGCGCACCGTCGAGCAGTTCGAGCGGGCTGCGCACGAGCCCGCGCGGACCGCGGCTGCCGTGCTGCACGCCGTAGGGCAGGTCGCCCACCAGGACGTCGACGGTGCCGGGGCGCACCAGTTCGGCGGTGCGCATCGTGTCGGCGGCGTAGCAGGTGAGGGTCTGCCGCTCCCCCGCCAGGTAGGCCTCCTTCTCCGCCGCGAAGGCCGCCTCGTACTTGCGCGCGATCACGGCCTTCTCGCGGCGGACGGGGGTGGTCGCGGCGGCGTGCTTGAACCGGTGGTCCTTGAGCCAGGTGGTGAAGAACGCGCTGTAGAGCTCGATGTCCTTGGCGTCCACGTCCACGCCCACCGCGTCGAGCCCGTACATGACCGCCTGGCTCAGCGTGGTGCCGCGCCCGCACACGGGGTCGAGGACGCGCAGCGACCCGTCGAGGACGCCCTCGGGCCGGGCGGTGGACACCGCGGTCACGTTGAGCACCAGCCGGGTGAACTGCTCGTTGGTCTTGCCCTGGTACTTCAGGATCGTCAGGAGGTCGGAGGGGTACCGCTCGGGCGAGGGCACGGCGACGGGGCGCAGCAGTTCGCCGTCGCTCTCGAACAGCGCGTAGAAGGAGGAGACCAGCCCGAGGAAGCGGAGGTCGGTCTCGGTCAGCGCGTCCGCCTCGAAGGTCAGGTAGTCCACGCCCGCCACCGTCGTGCTCTCCACCGCGCCGATCCGCCCGGCGAGGGCTCCGCGGCCGAGCACGGCCAGCTCGGCGCGCACCATCGATGGAGCGGCGTCGGCGTAGACGCGGTTGGCGGCGGGTGCGTGGAGGAGAAGGTACTGGGGCACGGCAGAAATCGTACGAGGGCCTCGCCTACGACGGCCCCACCCGGTCCCCGATACACGGGCACGGCAGAAATCGTACGGGTCCGTGAAATCCACGCGGGGCTCGTATCGTGGTGGCATGCGTGCGGAGGAAACGTTCGAGCTCACCGTCGACGGTGCCGCGGCGGTAGGGGCGGTCGCAGGCGGCTGGCTCGACCTGACGGTGCTCGACGCGGCGGAGGACGCCGTGCCGGCGTTGGTGGCCGCCGCGCGCGAGCGCGCCGACGGCCTGGACGGGATCCTCGTCCGCAGCCACGACGAGGGCCTCGTGGCGGCGTTGCGCCGGCACGGTTTCCGGCCGAACGGCGCCGTGGTGGGGCGGCCGCGTGGGGGCACCGAGGTCACCCTGGTGCTGCGTCTCGCGGCGGACGCCGCCGTCGACGACGGCGCGGTACACCCGCCCAAGCGCGAGAGCTTCGACCCGCCGGCGATGACCAACACCGACCCCAAGGGCGTGGTCCGGGAGGTCGAGGAGTTCCGCGAGACGCCGTTCGGGCTGTACCTGTTCCGGACCGCCGATCACCCGAAGTTCTCCGCGGTCGAATCGTGGTTGCTGCCCGCGTTCGACCTGCGCGCCACGGTGTTCCACTTCACGCCCGGCCACGAGCGCGATCAGCGGGTGTACCTCGACATCGCCGAGGTCCGGCGCGAGGGCGACGTGTGGCACACCGTGGACTGGTACCTCGATCTGGTCGAGCATCCGGGCCGGCCGGTCGAGCTCATCGACGTGGACGAGCTTCTGGCCGCGTCCGCCGCCGAGCTGCTCAGCGCGGCCGATTCCGAGCGTGCGATCCAGGCGGCGGCCCGCGCGATCGCGGGCACCGCGGCGCACGGCCACGACGTGGACGCGTGGCTGGCCGCGGAGGGCGCGCCGATCACCTGGCGCTGACGGGGATTCACGCCTCCCGCAATCCGGGGATGCGGGGCGATGCCGCGACTACCCGCTACGAGAGGTCGCGGAACGCCAGCGCGAAACCGACGACCGCCATGACGGCCGCGACCGCGTAGCCGGCGATCGACCACCAGCCGAGGTGGTAGTACGCGGTCACGGCGACCACCGCCATGGCTGCGAAGACGAGCGCCATGCCGTACAGCGGCGGCCGCGGGGCGTCGCGGTAGCGGTCGAGGAGGCGGCTGAACCACGACGGCTTCCGCTTGCCGCCGTCCACGGGAACGTTGGCCACCACGGGGAACTCGCCCGTGTACCCCTCGCGGACGCGGGCCTCCGCGAGTACCCGCCCGCGCACGAGGTACCAGCCACCGATCAGCATCGGGATGATGACCACCAGGCTGGCGACCGTCCACGTGCCGATCGGCCGGTCGAAGCCCATCAGCACCAGGACCGCGAACAGGAACGCGAGCGTGATGTAGGCGGACCAGGGGGCGAACGGCATCCGGAACGCCGGCCGGTTCATGCGCCCGGCGTCGGCCTCGGTCTTCAGCTTCATCTGGCACAGCACGATCGTGGCCCACGAGGACAGGATCCCGAGCGCGGAGACGTTGAGGACGATCTCGAACGCCTGGCCGGGGTTGAAGGCGTTGAGCACCACGCCGAACAGGCAGATCACCGAGGTCAGCAGGATCCCGCCGTACGGCACGCCGTGCTTGGACATGACACCCGTGAACCGGGGGCCGCTGCCGTTCATGGCCATCGACCGCAGGATCCGCCCCGTCGAGTACAGGCCCGCGTTGAGGCTCGAGAACGCCGCCGTCAGGACGACCACGTTCATGAGGTCGCCGGCGCCGTCGAATCCCAGCTTGGAGAAGAACGTGACGAACGGGCTCTCCTTGCCGGAGTACTCGGTGTAGGGCAGCAGCAGGGCGAGCAGCACGATCGAGCCGACGTAGAAGATCGCGATACGGGCGATGACCGAGTTGATCGCGCGGGGCATCACCTTCTCCGGGTTCTCCGTCTCCCCTGCGGCGGTGCCGACCAGTTCGACCGCGGCGTAGGCGAACACGACCCCCGAGGTCACGACGACGAGGGGCAGCACGCCGGTGGGGAACCATCCGCCGTGGTGCGTGATCATGCCGAGGCCCGTGCTCGCACCCTCGATCTCGTAGCGGCCGGCCAGGAAGATCGTTCCGACGACGAGGAACGCCACCAGGGCGACCACCTTGATCAGTGCAGCCCAGAACTCCATCTCGCCGAACAGCTTGACCGACACCAGGTTCACCGACAGCACGATGACGAGCGCGATCAGCGCGAGCAACCACTGCGGGATCGGGTCGAACGCGCTCCAGTAGTGGAAGTATGTCGCGATCGCCGTGGTGTCCACGATCGCGGTCATCGCCCAGTTCAGGAAGTACATCCAGCCGGCGACGAATGCCGCCTTCTCGCCGTAGAACTCACGCGCGTAGGAGACGAACGACCCCGACGACGGGCGGTGCAGCACCAGCTCGCCCATGGCCCGCAGGATGAGGAAGACGAACACCCCGCACACCGCGTAGACGAGGAACAGGCCCGGTCCGGCGTCACGCAGGCGGCCGCCCGCGCCGAGGAACAGCCCCGTGCCGATGGCGCCGCCGATCGCGATCATCTGCAGTTGCCGGGGCTTGATCCCCTTGTTGTACCCCTCGTCCTCGCGGGAGAGCCCCGCGGCGGGCGGAGGGGTGGCACTCGACCGCGTCTCGGACATGCGGGGCCTCACCTTCGGCGTCAGAAGCTTCGCCCTGCACGGGAATGCAGAACCCGTTCAGTGTGTACCCGAGAAGCGTCGATGGCGAACCGGACATCAGCCTCCGTGGACGCGCACCGTCACCGCGCGCCCCGGGTCACAGCCCGCGTACACGCCCGCCGCGGTGCGGACGAACCCGCCGGCGGCGAGCTGCTCGGCGGCCCCGTCCGCGGTGACCCCCTCGGCGAGGACGACGGTCGCGCCGGCACCGTCGACCCCGCCCGCGGCGACGGACGCGGCCGACGCGCCCAGCACCACCCGCAGCCGGGCGACGAGACGGTCCGCCTCCCAGGTGTCGTGCGCGGCACCGGCGGGGCGGCGTGCGGCCAGGTTGTCGGCGTAGGGCACGATCCGGTCGGCCCAGAGGGCGCGGACGGCGGTGCGGGTCGCGTCCTGGGTGTCCGTGTTCTCCAGCCACACGTCGGCGACGGCGCGGCGCTGCGCGTCGGTGGCCTGCGCCGCGATGCGGGCGCGGGCGTCCTCCTCGGCCATTCCGCGCGACCCGACGAGACGGCGCACCCGCTCCTCCGCGTCGACCCACACGATGATCACCAGGTGGAACATCGGCGCCAGGCCGTTCTCCACGAGCAGCGGGATGTCCTGCACGATCACCGCATCGGGCCCGGCGGCGTCGATCAGCTCCTGCGAGCGCGCCCCCACGAGCGGGTGGGTGATCGCGTTGAGCTTCGCGCGGGATTCGTCGTCGGAGAAGGCGATCGCCGCGAGCGCGGGCCGGTCGAGGCTTCCGTCGGCGGCCAGGATGCCGTCACCGAACGCGTCGACGAGCGCGGCGAGGCCCGGCGTACCGGGTTCCACCACCTCGCGGGCGATCTTGTCGCCGTCCACGATCACCGCGCCGAGGGCGGCGAGCTCCGTGGCCACCGTCGACTTGCCCGCGCCGATACCGCCCGTCAGTCCGATCCGCAACATGCCTCGAGCCTAGTTGTACCCGGCCATCAGGTTGGTAGCAGGCGGGAGATCGGTGGGTGGCCTCCGAGT
>JBEBXD010000017.1:0-50134 GCA_040391845.1 Tsukamurella paurometabola
GGACCCCCCGCGGGCCGACTCCGCGGTCCCGGCCCCGCCCGACCGCCGCACCCACCGGACCGCGCGCGGCGCGGGCCGGGTGGCTCCGCCGCGGCGCACCGCCACCCCGCCGGCCGCGGCCCCGCACGCGATGGCGCCGCGGCCGCATCCCGGGCACGGCGCGCAGCACCATCCGCCCGCTCCCCCGGTCCGGCCACAGGCACAGCAGCTCCGACCAGCCGCCCGACCCGAGCACCGCCGCGCCGCGCCGCCGAGCGCACCGCGCCCCGCCGCACCGCACTCCGCCGCACCGAGCGCACCGGCGCCGGGCGCTCCGGCACCGTCGGCCCGGCGGACGCACGCCCCGCAGGCGCCGGCGGCACCGGCCTCCGCCGCGCAGCCGGAGGACCGGGCCCACGGACGAGCACGGCCGCGGCTCACCGGCCCGGAATGGGCGGCGGCCGCGGCCATGATCGTGCTCGTGCTGGCGGTCCTGTTGGGACTCGCCCTGTCCTGAGCGGGCGCGCTACTTCGCGCTGATGGACTTGCCGGCGGAGTGCAGATCGTTGCAGGCCTCCACCACGCGCTCCGCCATCGACGCCTCCGCCTTCTTCAGGTACGAACGCGGGTCGTAGGCCTTCTTGTTGCCGACCTCGCCGTCGACCTTGAGCACACCGTCGTAATTGGCGAACATGTGCCCGGCCACCGGACGGGTGAACGCGTACTGCGTATCGGTATCGACGTTCATCTTCACCACCCCGTAGCTCAACGACTCCTCGATCTCACTCTTGAGCGACCCCGACCCGCCGTG
The DNA here is from genome assembly GCA_040391845.1 of Tsukamurella paurometabola. Taxonomy (GTDB): domain Bacteria; phylum Actinomycetota; class Actinomycetes; order Mycobacteriales; family Mycobacteriaceae; genus Tsukamurella; species Tsukamurella paurometabola_B. Next base: position 791 of record JBEBXD010000017.1, read on the forward strand.
GAAGACGAAGTCGAAGGGCTTGCTGCCCTCGGGCAGGCCGAGCTTCTTCGAGGCGACGGACTGGCCGTCGCGCAGCACCTCGGGGCGCAGCTTGACGTTGCCCGGCTTGTACACACCGTGGACGTTGCCGAACGTCGCGGCCAGCAGGTAGCCCTCGGCGCCCAGCGCGTCGACGGTCTTGGCGAAGTCCTCGTCGGAGGTGAACAGCTTGTCGTTGATCTCGTTCTCCACACCGTCCTCCTCACCCCCGACCACACCGATCTCGATCTCCAAGATGATCCTCGCCGCCTTCGCCTTCGCCAGCAGCTCCTGCGCGATCTGCAGATTCTCCTCCAACGGCACCGCCGACCCGTCCCACATGTGCGACTGGAACAACGGATTCAAGCCCCGATCCACCCGCTCCTGCGAGATCGCCAACAACGGCCGCACATACCCGTCCAGCTTGTCCTTCGGGCAATGATCGGTGTGCAGGGCGACGGTCACGTCGTACCGCGCGGCCACCACATGCGCGAACTCCGCCAACGCCACCGCACCGGTCACCATGTCCTTGACGCCCAGACCCGAACCGAACTCCGCACCACCGGTCGAGAACTGGATGATCCCGTCACTACCGGCATCGGCGAAACCCTTGATCGCCGCATTGATCGACTCACTCGACGTGCAATTGATCGCCGGATACGCGAACCCACCCTCACGGGCACGATCCAACATCTCCCGGTAGACCTCGGGGGTTGCGATGGGCATGTCTGTCCTCCTGAGCGGTTCGACGGGCTTCCAAGTGAAAGACTATCGCTCATGGAGCTCGCCATTGGACTCGTCGCACTCGTCGCCACCGTTCTGGTGGTCAGCGCGTTCTGCGATCGGATCGGGCTGGCCGCGCCGCTGGTGCTCACGGTGGTCGGGATCGCCGGCTCGTTCATCCCCGCGATCCCCGACGTTCCGCTCCACCCGGACGTGGTGCTCCTGGGCCTGCTGCCGCCGCTGCTGTACGCGGCGGCGTCGAAGGCCTCGCTCGTGGACTTCAAGCAGAACCTGCGGCCCATCGGGATGCTCTCGGTGGGGCTGGTGCTGTTCACCGCGGCCGCCGTGGGCGTGGTGACCTCCGCGCTGCTCGACATCCCGTTCGCGGCGGGGCTGGCGCTGGGCGCGATCGTCGGGCCGCCGGACGCGGTGGCGGCGACGGCGGTGGGCCGGCGCATCGGCCTGCCGCGGCGGGTCACCACCCTGCTCGAGGGCGAGTCGCTGTTCAACGACGCCACCTCGATCGTGCTGCTCCGCACGGCGATCGCGGCCGTCGCGGGCACCGTCGGGGTGTGGCAGGTGCTGGGCTCGTTCGCGCTCAGCGCGGTGGGCGGCATCGCCATCGGCGTGATCGCGGCGGTGCTGCTTCGGTTGTTGCTGCGCCGGCTCACGGACCCGGCGCTCACCACCGGCCTCACGCTGATCGGCCCGTGGGTCTCATACCTGCCGGCCGAGCACATCCACGGCTCCGGTGTGGTGGCCACCGTGGTCACCGGCCTCATCGTCGCGTACAAGGCGCCCACCGATCAGACCGCGATCGGCCGGATGTCGGCCCGGATCAACTGGAACACCGTGCAGTTCCTCCTCGAGAACGCCGTGTTCCTGCTGATCGGCCTGCAGATGCGCACCATCTTCGACGGTGCGGCGAACTCGCCCATCGGCTGGCCGCTGATCATCGTCGCCTGCGCGGCGGTGATGATCACCGTGATCGCGGCCCGCATCGTGTGGTGCGCGCCGTCGGCGTTGATCGCGATCAAGGTGGACGACACCAGCGAGCGGCTCACCGCCCGCGAGACGGCGGTCCTGTCCTGGGCGGGGATGCGCGGCGTGGTCACCCTCGCCGCGGCGTTCATCCTCCCGACGGACTTCCCGGACCGGGAGGTGCTGGTGTTCGCCGCGATGGTGGTGGTGGCCGGCAGCCTCCTGATCCAGGGGTCGACGCTGCCCGCCCTCGCCCGGCTGCTGCGCGTGGAGGGCCCGAACGCCCGCACCGACGCGCTGCAGCAGGCGGTGGTGATGCGGTCCGCGCTGAACGCGGGCCTGGCCCGCCTGGACGAGATCGCGGCGAGCCCAGAGAACACCATCCCCGAGACCGTGCTCGACGGGGTGCGCGAGCACACGATCAACAGGGAGCGGTCGTTCTGGGAGCGGCTCGGCCCGGAGGCCGCGAACACCCCGGCGGCGCAGCTGCGCACCGTGCGGCTGCAGATGATCGCGGCCGAGCGCGAGGAGGTGCTGCGGATGCGCGACGCCGGGCTCGGCGATCACGAGGTGCTCGAGGGGGTGCTCGCCACCTTCGACGTGGAGGAGGCGCTGCTCGAGGTCTCGGCCGTGCGCAGCGAACGCATCGCGGTGGCCGAACTGCTCACCCCGCCGTGGACGCAGGACGAGTGTGATCATCTCCGCGTTTCGGACTCCTTCGCCGACCCGGTGCCGCTCAGCGAGACCTGCCTCGAATGCCTCGAGTCGGGCCAGAACCCGGTGGCCCTGCGACTGTGCCTGACCTGCGGACACGTCGGGTGCTGCGACTCGTCCGAGGGCAAGCACGCGACCGCCCATTTCGAGCGCATCAACCATCCGGTGATCCGCAGCTTCCAGCCCGGGGAGTCCTGGCGCTGGTGCTACATCGACGAACTGCTCAAATAGAGCCGGTATTCTGGTCCGCGTGCCCATCAACGACCTGACTCTGGCCGCCTCGACCACCATGCAGGCGTTCGCCCTCAAGGACATCACCGATCCGGTGGCCGTCCTCAACGCCTTCGGCGGCATCGCTCTGGTGGGCCTGCTGCTGGTGGTGTTCATCGAATCCGGCGTGCTGTTCCCGGTGCTGCCGGGTGACTCGCTGCTGTTCGTCGCGGGGCTGCTGACCGCCGCCGGCACCGGCACCGCGGTCGGCGAGGCCACCTACACGGGTTCGGCGATGTCGCTGCCCGTGCTCCTGATCGCGACCCCGGTCGTCGCGGTCGCCGGCGGCATCGTCGGCTACTTCATCGGCAAGTTCGGCGGCGAGAAGCTGTTCTCCCCCGACGCCCGGTTCCTCAAGTCGAAGTACCTCGAAGAGTCGCACGCCTTCTTCGAGAAGTACGGCCCCGCAACGCTGGTGCTGGCCCGCTTCGTGCCCTTCGTGCGGACCTTCGCCCCGCTCGCCGCCGGGGCCGCGAAGATGACCTTCCCCAAGTTCCTGATGTGGACCGTGGTCGGCGCGATCGTCTGGGCCGACGGCATCCTGCTGCTGGGCGTGTGGCTCGGCAAGATCGACTGGGTGCGCAACAACATCGACCTGATCTTCATCGCGATCGTGCTGGTGTCGGTGCTGCCCATCGTGTGGGGCGTCGTGAAGAAGTACCTCGCGGGTCGCCGCGCCGACGCGGCCGCCTAGGCCCGCCCGTGCTCGAGTTCGTCCAGTCCGCCGGGCCGGTGATGATCTGGCTCATCGTGGCCGGATTCGTGTTCTGCGAGTGCGCCTTCATCATCGGGCTGTTCCTGCCGGGTGATTCGCTGCTGCTCACCGCCGGCCTCGCGATGGCCACCACCGGCCACTCGGCGCTGCCGGTGTGGGGGCTCGCCGTCGCGGCGTTCCTCGCCGCCATCGCCGGCAACCACGTGGGGTACGGGATCGGCGTCAAGATGGGCGATCACGTGCTCGCCAAGAAGGACGGCCGCTACCTCAACGCGCACAACCTGCAGCGGGTCAAGGAGCTGATGGACCGGCACGGGTTCTGCTCGGTGCTCATCGCCCGCTGGATCCCGTGGGTCCGCACCCTGTGCCCGCTGGTCGCGGGCGCCGTGGGTATGGACAAGCGCAAGTTCACCGTCGCGTCGGTGCTGGGTTCGCTGCTGTGGGCGCCGTTCCTACTGCTGGTCGGGTACTACGCCTCCTCGGCGCTCGAGGATTACAAGTGGGTCCTGCAGTGGGCGCTGTGCGGGATGATCGTCATGCTGGTCGTGGGCACGGTGATCGGGATCGCCGGGTACCGGCGCGAGATGGCCCGGCCCGACGTCACCGTCGACCTCGAGGATTGAGATGGCCGTCCTACGCGCCCGCGACCTCTCGGTCGCCTACGCCGACCGCGCCCTGTTCTCCGGGCTCGACCTGGTGGTGCCGCCCGGCGAGGTGGTGGGCCTGGTCGGCCCCAACGGAGCCGGGAAGTCCACGCTGCTGCGCCTGCTCGCGCGGGGCGTGCCCGACGGTGCGGGCGCCGGCCCGGACGTGACCGGGACGATCGAGACGTCCCCGGCCGACGCGACGGTCGGGTACCTGGCGCAGGAGCACGAGCGCCGGGCGGGCGAGACGGTCGCCGGGTTCGTGGCGCGGCGCACCGGCGTCGCGGCGGCGCAGGAGGCGATGGACGCGGCCGCGGAGGCGCTCGCGACGGACCCCGCGGAGGACCACTACACGCCCGCGCTGGACCGGTGGCTGGCGCTGGGCGGCGCCGATCTGGAGCAGCGGCTGCCGGCGATCCTCGACCGGGTGGGGCTCGCCGATCCCGATGCGGCGATGACGGGGCTCTCCGGCGGGCAGGCCGCCCGCGCCGGCCTGGCCGCGGTGCTCGCGTCGCGGTACGACGTGCTGCTGCTCGACGAGCCGACCAACGACCTGGACCTGGCCGGCCTCGAACTGCTGGAGCGGTTCGTGGTGGAGTCGTCCGCGGCGACCGCGATGGTGCTGGTCTCGCACGACCGGGAGTTCTTGGCGCGCACCGTGACCACGGTGGTGGAGCTGGACCTGGCGCAGCAGCAGATCGGCGTCTACGGCGGCGGGTACGAGGCGTACCTGGTGGAGCGGGCCCTCGCGCGGCGGCACGCCCGCGAGGAGTACGAGCAGTACGCGGGGAAGCTGTCGGATCTGCAGGACCGCGCGCAGATGCAGCGCAACTGGATGGAGCACGGCGTGCGCAACGCGCGCCGCAAGATGAAGTCGGGGTCCGACCCGGACAAGGCCGGCCGGAAGGCGCGGCTCGAATCCACGGAGAAGCAGGCGTCGAAGGCGCGGCAGACCGAGCGCGCGATCGAGCGGCTCGAGGTGGTCGCCGAGCCGCGCAAGGAGTGGGAGCTGCGGATGTCGATCCTCGCGGCCCCGCGCAGCGGCACCGTCGTCGTGACCGCGTCGGGCGCCACCGTCGAGCATCCCGGGCTGACCGTGGGGCCCGTGACGGTGGGCGTCGAGTACGGCGACCGGATCCTGCTGACCGGCCCGAACGGCGCCGGGAAGTCGACGCTGCTGGGGCTGCTGCTGGGGCGGATCGCCCCGTCCGCCGGGACGGTCGCGCTCGGCTCCGGGGTGGAGGTGGGCGAGGTCGACCAGGCCCGCGGCAGGTTCCTCGCCGGGGGTGCGCTCCTGGACGCGTTCTGCGCGGAGGTGCCGGACACGCCGCCCGCGGACGTGCGGACCCTGCTGGCGAAGTTCGGGCTGCGGGGCGATCACGTGCTGCGGCCGGCGTCCTCGCTCTCGCCGGGCGAGCGGACCCGCGCCGCGCTGGCGCTGCTGCAGGCGCGCGGGGTGAACCTGCTGGTGCTCGACGAGCCGACGAACCACCTGGACCTCCCGGCGATCGAGCAGCTGGAGCAGGCCCTCGAATCCTTCGACGGGACGGTGATTCTCGTGACGCACGACCGCAGGATGCTGGACACCGTGCGCTCCACCCGCCGCTGGCGCATGGACGGCGGCACGCTCACCGAGGATTGAGTCCCTCGACGCGACATGGAGCAGCAGGCCGTCAGAGATGCCGCGTCGGATCCATCCACTGATGGAGGACGCGGATGACGTCGACTCCTCCCTCGCGCGGTCGGTAGAAGATCAGGTGACTTCCGATCGCGTACCTGCGGTCACGCCGCGCCGCCGGCGTCAGCCGGTAGCGGTTCACGCCTTCATGGCGGCGACGTATTCGACGCCGCGCACCGGCGAACAGGAGCGACATGTGACCTCTTGCACATCTGTATAAGTCGACTTACAGTAAAGTCGGCCCAGCAAGGAGACGTCATGCAGAAACTGTCAGCCCGTTCGCCGCGCTCCCGGCGCTGGAAGATCGACCGCAACCGGGGACTCGACCCGGAGACCGATTTCGTCGAGATCTCCCGCAACCTCGGGACGTACGAGTTCCCGTGGGACATCACGCAGGCGCTCAGCTTCGCCCTGTTCCGCACCTACGCCGTCCCCAGCATCGGCCGGCTGCTCGCGGAGACGGGCGAGTTCACCGAGCGGGTGCAGAAGCGGTACGACGACACCGCGCTGCTCCTCGAGGTGCCGCTGCTCAAGGGCTTCGGCAGCACCGAGGGCAGGGCGGCCGTCCGGCGGATCAACCAGATGCACAAGATGTACGACATCTCCGACGACGACATGCGCTACGTGCTGTGCACCTTCGTCGTGGTGCCGGTGCGGTGGATCACCGACTACGGCTGGCGCGGCCTCACCGACGCCGAGATCCTCGCGACCGTGCGCTACTACCAGACCCTCGGCAAGCACATGGCGATCCCCGACATCCCCGCCGACTACGACGAGTTCGCGCGCTACATGGACGCCTACGAGGCGGAGAACTTCGCCTTCGACGAGGGCGCCCGCCGCGTCGCCGACTCCACGCTGGAGCTGCTCAACAGCTTCTACCCCGCGCCCGCGCGGCCCGCCGTCAGGGTGTTCAGCCGCGCGCTCATGGACCCGCCGCTGCTGCGCGCCTTCCGCTACGACGACCCCGGCCCCGCGGTGCGCCGCGTCTCCACGGCCGCGATGAAGCTGCGGGCCCGGCTGCTGGCGGTGCTGCCGTCGCGCCGCAAGCCCGCCCTGGTGCGGGACAACCACCGGATCCGCAGCTACCCCAACGGCTTCCGCGCCGAGACGCTCGGCACCTTCGCCCCCGGCTGTCCCGTGCACCGGAACGCGGCCGCCGACGCGCCGACCCTGGAAGCGCGCTAACGCCGCGCCAGCGCCGCCGCGGCCTCCATCGCCATCCACCCGCCGACCTGGACGGACAGGTCGCGCTCGGGCGTCTCGCTGGAGCGCACCGTTCCGCCGGTGAAATACGCCGGAGCGTCCGTGGTTCCGGGGATCCGGGCGGCCCGCGTCCAGTCCGCCGAGAACAGCACCCGCCCGTCGAGTTCGCGCGCTCCGCGCCACGCCGCCTCCGCGGAGGCGAACACGATCTCCTCCGCCGCCGCGCGGGCGTCGTCGGCGCCCGGCCCGCGCAGGGCGCGGGCGGCGACCGCGAGGTAGCGGAGCAGGATCGCGTTGAACAGGCCCCCGTCGCCCCCGCCCCCGCCGGTGACGACGCCGCCGTCGGTCATGTGCTCGACGACGGCGGCGATGAGCCGTCCAGCGCGCTCCGCGTGCTCGGGCGCGAGGTCCGAGGACAGCTCGGAGTGCAGGCCGATCGTGACGCCCTGGTTGTAGGAGTACTTCTCCGGGTACAGCTTTCCCTCGTCCGGGGAGTCGTAGGAGCCGTCGACACCGTCGTTGATCAGCCCCGTGCCCGGGTCGAGCAGCCTACGGTGCAGCCACTGCGACGTCTCCTCCGCGCGCTCGAACCGGCCCATCCTGGCGAGGAAGATGCCCGCGGGCCCGTTGGCGGGCGCGTTGAGGAACAGGCCCGTGGTGCGCCACGGGATCCCGCCGCCCGCCTCGGGCACCCAGGCGTCGTACAGCACGTCCCGCAGCACCCGCAGGCGGCGCCGCGCGTTCACCCCCGCGTGTCGCTGCGCCCGCTCCAGCGCGAGCCCCAGCCACGCCATGTCGTCGTAGTAGGAGTTGGTGACGCGCAACAGGTTCCGGACCCGGTGCCCGCGCGCGATGCGCACCACCAGCCGGCGGGTCGACGGTGCGCCGTCCCGCACGTAGGCGTCCACCGCGGTGTCCAGCAGGTGCGCCTGCCACCAGTAGTTCCAGCTGACCAGGAGCGCATCGCGCCGGTTGGCCGGGTACGCGGGCACGCCCAGGCGGGTGCCGGGCAGCCCCCAGACGGGGCGCAGGTGCCGTTCCACGACAGCCGCCTGCGCCGCGGCCGCGCGCTGGTTCCACTCGAGCGAACTCATGAACACATCACATCACGGGTCGCCGACGAGCGCACGTCCCCGCAGGTCAGGGCATGCCCCAGGACGAACCGCGCGCCCGTCACGATCTGGTCAGACCTGACCAATCCAGGTGCCCTGGGGTCATGGGCAGCGCCGAGTTCAACATCTACGCCGCGAAATCGCAGTTCTCGCGGCTGGTCGCGCGCCGAACAAGGAGACCGGATGACCATCACGCGCAACGGCAGGCCGGTCGCCCGGCTCGTCCCCTACGTTCCCGATCGGCCGACGCGCACTCCGGGCGCCTGGGCCGGGCGGGTCGAGATCGGCGACGATTTCGACGCGCTGACCGAGACCGAGCTCGAGGACTGGTACGGCGGGTGAGACTCCTCGCGGACACCCGCGTCGTCCTGTGGTGGCTCAGCGATGATCCCCGGCTCCCGCCGGCCCACCGGTCACTGATCGCGGACGACGCGAACACCGTGCTGGTGTCGGCGGCCAGCGTGGCCGAGGTCTCGATCAAGGTCTCACTGGGCAAGCTGGTCGCCCCGGACATGAGCGAGGAGTTCCTCACCGCGCAGGGCTTCTCGCTGCTCCCGCTGAGCGTCCGCCACGCGCAGGCGATGCGCGAACTGCCCTGGCACCACCGGGATCCGTTCGATCGCATGCTGATCGCGCAGTGCCTCGTGGAGCAGCTGCCGATGCTGACGGTCGACGAGCGGATCCGCGCCTACGAGGTCGAGACGCGGTAGGCCTCACCACGCCCGGCCGAGGTCCGCGTGCTCGCGGACCCAGGCGTGCATGGCGATCCCCGCGGCGACGCCCACGTTGATCGAACGGGTGGAACCGAACTGGGCGATCGACACCGTCGACCCCGCGACGTGCCGGGCGTCCCCGGAGACGCCCGGCCCCTCCTGCCCGAACAGCAGCAGGCACCGCCGCGGGAGGGCGGCACGCTCGAGCGGCACCGAGCCGGGCAGGTTGTCCACCGCCACGATCGGCAGGTCGCGCGCCGCGCACCACGCGGCCAGCGCGTCGGTATCGGGGTGGTGGTGGAGGTGCTGGTAGCGGTCGGTCACCATGGCGCCCCGCCGATTCCAGCGCCGCCGGCCCACGATGTGCACCGCCTCCGCGCCGAACGCGTTCGCCGTGCGCACCACGGTGCCGATGTTCGCGTCGTGGCCCAGGTTCTCGATCGCCACGTGGAACGGATGCCGCCGCGCGTCCAGGTCGGCGACGATCGCCTCCCGCGTCCAGTACCGGTACGCGTCGACCACGTTGCGGGTGTCGCCGTGCGCGAGGAGCTCGGGGTCGTAGCGCGGATCGTCGGGGGGCGGGGTGCCGGGATGCTCCTGCGCCCACGGCCCCAGCCCGACGGTGTGCGGTCCGGGCAGCCCCGTCACCCACTCGGTGGGCCCGGGCTCGTCCGCGGACGCGCCGGTCACAGCCCCAGGTCGGCGAGGCCCAGCACGGAGCGGTACTCGAGGCCCTCGGCGGCGATCACGTCGGCGGCGCCGGTCGCCCGGTCCACGACAGTGGCGACGCCCACGACCTCCGCGCCGATGTCGCGCAGCGCGCGCACCGCGGTGAGCGGCGAGTCACCGGTGGTGGTGGTGTCCTCGACCACGAGGACACGCCTGCCGACCACGTCGGGGCCCTCCACCTGCCGCTGCATGCCGTGCGCCTTCGCCGCCTTGCGGACCACGAACGCGTCGATCGGCCGGCCCGGGGCGTGCATCACGGCGGTGGCCACGGGGTCCGCCCCCAGGGTGAGGCCGCCGACGGCGGCGAAGTCCCAGTCCGCGGTGAGCTCGCGCAGCAGCGCGCCGATCAGCGGCGACGCCTCGTGGTGCAGGGTCGCGCGGCGCAGGTCCACGTAGTAGTCGGCCTCGCGGCCGCTGGACAGGGTGACCCGGCCGTGCACCACGGCCAGCTCGCGCACCAACTCCGCCAGTCGCGCCTTCGCGCCCGCGCCCTGCGCGGCGTTCCCGGCGGTCACCGTCGGGAATCCCGGCCGGAACGGACCGGCACCGGCTGGCCCGGGTCCCGGGGGCCGCCCGAGGTGACCACGCGGGCGTGGCCCTCCGGGGGGAGGACGCGCAGCAGATCGCCGAAGCGGCGCACGGCCTCGAGGGCCTCGTCGAGGTCCTCCGGGTCGTCGGTGGCGGCCATGGACGCCAGCGTCCACTCGCCCTCGTTCCACAGCACCTCGATGTAGTCGGGCACCTGCTCGGCGAAGGAGATCATGCGGCGGTCGGCGACGCGGCGCGCCACCTCCGCGTTGTTCGTGTACAGCACGTGCGGGCCGACGGCGCCGAGTGCCTCCATGCCCGGCTCCACCGGGGCGTGGTGATCCTCGGCGCGCAGGTCCAGCAGCGCGCCCGAGGAGGCGCCGCGGCTCACGGCGACGACGGTCGCGACGCCCTCGAGGTCGAAGACGTAGGCGGCGGCACCGAAGTAGCTGCCGTAGGCCACGTCCACGATCGCGGGATCCCCGGCGACCACCATGCCGCCGCGGTGGAACTCGTCGTGCAGCGACGGGTCCGCCGGGGTGTACACGAACTCCCGTTCCGCGGCCCAATCGGCGCGCTCGGAACTGACATTGGGCGTGTGGCCGCGCTCATACCAGATGAGCGCGGCGGCGAGCGCCGCGCAGACCACCGCGAGAATCAGGAACACTACGTACGACATCGCCACCTACAGTAGCCGGTCGACCGGGGATTTCACCCGACGGACGGGGTACCGGCGATCGAGATCTGGCCGGAGTAGATCGCGAGCGCGGAGCGGCCGTCGGCGCTCACCTGGATCATGACCACATCCCCCACCTCGAGATCGTCGAGTGTGTTCCCGTGCGTGGTGGTCACCTGGGTGGTGGGCCCGGTCCGCAGGACGACGGTGCCGCCGCTCGGCGCAGACCGGACGGTGATCGCCTCGTCGCCGACCTCGGTGACGGCGCCGATCACCTCCCGACCGGGGGTGATGGCGACGGTCTTCTGCTCGCTGACCGAGACGCCGGCCGATTGGGCGGCGGGCACGATGCGCCGCGCGCTGCCCAGATCGGCGGAGAGGTGCAGGGCGTAGGCGATGCCGGCGCCGACCACGCCGATGCCCAGCAGGCACAGGATCACGGCGGGCCACGGGCCGCGGGAGCGCGCGCGTCCGCCCACGGCGACCACCTCCTGACGTCTGTGACCCTGCCTTCATCGTGCGCCGCGTCGGGCGCATCCTGCGCGAAACTATGCGTCGTGTCTGAGACGGGCCTGTGAATGTGACGGGCGAATCACTATGACCCCCGCTAGCGTTGTCGGCGTGGGACGACTGTGGCCGCCGAGAGCCCTCACCGATGGCGAAACACCGGATGCGCGCTTCACCTTGGCGAACGAGCGCACGTTCCTCGCCTGGATCCGGACGGCGCTCGGGCTCATCGCCGCGGCGGTCGGCCTGGAGGCGTTCGCCCCGCACGTGGTGCCCTCGCCGGTGCGTACTCCGCTCGTGGTGCTGCTGCTGATCGTCGCCGCGGGCCTCGCGGCCTACGCGTTCCGGCGGTGGCTGTCCGTGGAGGGCGCGATGCGCCGGCGCCGCGACCTGCGCGGCACCCCGGCCACCCTCGTCCTCGCGGCGCTCATCGCGCTCGTCGGGGCCGTCATCGCCGTCTCGCTGCTGGTGACGTGACCGGCGCACCGTCGACCCTGTCGGCCGAGCGGACGCTGCTCGCGCGCGTACGCACCGCCGTCGCGCTGGTGCTGACCTGCGCGATCGTCGCGCGGGCCGCCCTCGAGGCGCATCCGCTCGCCGCAGCGGCCTGCCTCGCGGCCGCGATCATCGCCGTGCTCTCGCTCCGGGTGCGGCCGCCGCTCTCCGCCCTGTTGCTGGCCCTCGGTGTGCTCGTCCTGGCCGCCGTGGGCCTCGTCGGCGCGCTGGGCTGAGAGTTCGTGCGGGTTCCGGCGGCTGTTGGCACTGACTGAAACCGCACCTCAGCGAGACCGCGGCGAACCATTCTCATCCTGACCGAGTTGAGGGCCGGTTTCGGAACTCACTCGGCGCGGATCCCGCGGACCCGGATCCCGACGGTGCCGTCGGCGCCCCGTCGGAGCCTGGAGCCGGTCACGGTGAGCCACCCCAGCACGCCGTACTTCTTCGCGATCTTCGCCGCGGCGCCGGGGCCGTCGACGAGCTCCGCCGTGCCCGCGACCGCGGGGCCGGTCGTGGTGCGGCCCCGCACGTCGCAGGCCTGGACCAGCACCGACGGGTTGCGGCGCAGCCGCTTGACCTTCCACGAGTCGGCGACGGTCCACACCACGAGGTCGGCGCCGTCGCGCACCGCCCAGAGCGGGGTGGCGACGGGGGTCCCGTCCTTGCGGAAGGTGGTCAGCAGGACGTACTTGGCGTCCGCGACGTCGGCGACCGTGGAAGTCATCGTCCCAGCGTAACCGGCCACGAGCCGGGCACGCTGCGGGCGATCCAGCCCGCGATCGCGGCGCTGACCTCCGCCGGCCTCTCCTCGGCCATCCAGTGCCCGGAGTCGATGATCACCTCGGTGAGGTCGGTGCAGGCTTCTCGCATCGGATCGGCCAGGCGGGTGCCCACGGTGTCGAGGGTCGCGTCGTAGCGCCCGTGCAGGAACAGCGCGGGCACGTCGATGCGGCCGCCGTTGCGCTCGGTCCTCGCGTACTCCGTATCGGCGGGGGTGTTGACGTACCAGGAGTCGGGGCCCGCCATGCCGTTGCGCTCGAAGGCCGCGACGTACACCGCGTGGTCCTCCTCGGTGAGCACCGCGGGGTCGAGCGGGAGCCGCGGCACCGGGCCGCCGCCGAACCATCCGCCGTGCCGGGTGACGAGGGCCGTGGGCGCGGGGCCCTCGAGGTGGCGTGGATCGCCGCGGCGGAACAGCGCCGCGATGAGGCCGGGCAGATCGCTCTCGAACTGCGCCGTCACCTCGTCGAACGCCTTCAGGTAGTGCACCTGGTAGTCCCACTGGCCGTAGGGGTACTCGTCGGCGGGGTACTTCTCGCGGTCGATGAGGTCGAAGGGCGTGGGCCCGCTCGCCGGGAAGTGCGGGACGTTGAGCGACGCGACCGCGGTGACCACCTCGGGGTGGTGGGTGGCGATGTTCCACACCACCGGCCCGCCCCAGTCGTGCCCGATCCAGATCGCGGAGCCCCGCCCGTCGGACTGCGCGGAGTCCCCGCCCAGCGCGGCGAGCAGCTCCAGCATGTCGGCCACGACCTCCTCGCGGCGGTACGCGCTCTTCTCGGCGTGCACCGTCGACGATCCGTACCCGCGCATGTCCGGCGCCACGCACCGGAAGCCGAGCGCGCCCAGCGCCCGCAGCTGGTGCCGCCATGTGTAGCCGAGCTCGGGCCATCCGTGCACGAAGATCAGCAGCGGACCGTCGACCGGGCCCGAGGCGAGGTAGGAGGTGGTGTGGCGCGGGGTCCGCACGACGTGCGGGGTCGGGTCGGTCATCATCCCAGCCTGACACGCGGCGCGATCCCTTGCCCGCGCGCGGCCCGCGGCCCACTATCGAGACATGCCCCACGTGATCGTCCAGAACTGCTGCAACGACGCCTCGTGCGTTCCGGAGTGCCCCGTGGACTGCATCCACCCCACGCCGGACGAGCCGGAGTACGCCACCGCGGAGATGCTCTACATCGACCCGGACGTGTGCATCGATTGCGGCGCCTGCATCGACGCCTGCCCCGTCTCGGCGATCACCACCGACTACGAGCTCACGGAGGAGATGGGCCCGTTCGAGGCGATGAACGCCGACTACTACGAGGCGGTGGGGTCGGCCGCCGACCGCGAGCACCCGTTCTCCGACCCGCGGATCGGGCGCAGGCGGCCCGCGTCCGACGCGGAGACGCTGAGCGTGGCGGTGGTAGGCGCCGGGGCGGCGGGCAGCTACGTGGTGAGCGAGCTGCAGCAGCGGATCGACGTGCGGGCGACGATCGACCTCTACGAGCGGCTCCCCGAGACCGGCGGGCTGGTGCGCTTCGGCGTGGCGCCCGATCATGCGGACACCAAGAGGGTGCAGGAGCAGTTCGCGAAGGCGCGCGGCCAGAAGGGGGTCACCACCCACCTGGGTGTGCGGGTCGGCGAGGACGTCGCGCACGAGGACCTCGCGCGCGGCCACCACGCGGTGGTGTACGCGGTGGGATCGCTGCACGGCCGCGAGCTCGGCCTGCCGGGCGCCGACCTGCCGGGCGTGACCGCCGCCGCGGACTTCGTGGCCTGGTACAACGGCCACCCCGACTTCGCGGGGCCCGGCGTCGACCTCGCCCACGAGCGGGTGGTGGTGCTGGGCAACGGCAACGTGGCGCTCGATGTGGCCCGGGTCCTCACCGCCGACCCGGACGTGTTCGCCGGCACCGACATGACCGACGAGGCGGTCGCCGCGCTGCGCGCCTCGCGGGTGCGGGAGGTCGTGGTGCTGGCCCGCCGCGGCCCCGGGCACGCCGCGTTCACGGCGCCGGAGCTGGTCGGGCTGGCCCGCGCCGTGCGGGTGGTCGTGGACCCGCGGGACCTCGAGGAGCCGGGCGGCGACACCGGCGACGCGCAGGACCGGTACTACCGGGCGCAGAAGCTGGCGCTGCTCGCCGAACTCGCGGAGGCCGGCGCCCCGGGCGACGCCGCCGACGAGCGGCGGGTGGTGCTGCGCTTCGGCACCGCGCCCACCGGCATCACCGCGGCGGGCGGCGTCCTCACCGTCGCGTACGACGACCACGCGGCACCGTCGCGGCTGGAGTGCGGCCTGGTGCTGCCGTCGATCGGGTTGCGCGGCACGTCCGTGCCGGGGGTGCCGTTCGACGACGCCACCGGGACCATCCCGAATGCGCAGGGCCGGGTCCTCGGGCCCGACGGTGCCGCCGTCGCCGGCGTGTACGTGGCCGGGTGGGCGCGGCGCGGGCCGACGGGCGTGATCGGCACGAACCGGTACGACGCGCGCAGCACCGTCGACGCCCTGGTGGCGGACTTCCACGCCGGGCTGCTCACCGCCGAATGACGGGCCCGCGCGGGCCGTGCCGGTCCGCTGAGGTCAGGGCCGCGTGCCACCGAGGTCGGGGCGGCGGTCGGCGAGCCCGGCGATGATGAACTCGACCTTGGCGTCGAGGGCGGTGCGGTCGATCCACGCCGGGTCGGGGCGGAACACCGCGTGCTCGGCGGCGGAGCGGCGCGCGCGGTCGTAGCCCGTCTCGCCCCCGTCGTCCACGGCGCGCATGGCCTGCACCCCGAGGTGGGAGGCGAACACGGTGTCGCCCAGGAAGTCCAGGGCGAACGCGGCCTGCCCCAGGGTCCAGCCGTCCTCGGCCAGGGCGCGGGCGTACGCGGCGGCGACGTGCTCGATGTGGGTGAACGCGACGGGGTTCGCGTACACCACCCGGTTCAGGCCCGGGTACTCCTCGCACACCCGCCAGCACTCGTCGGCCCAGCGGCGCAACAGGTCCCGCCAGCCCGCCCCGGGCGGGGGGACGGCGAAGCTCGCCGCCGCCCGCCGCAGGCCGGCGGCCTCCACCTCGTCGCGGGAGCGGAACACCCGGTAGATCGCCGGGGTCACCACGCCGAGCCGCTCCGCGACCGCGGCCATGGTGAACCGGTCCAGCCCCTCGGCGAAGGCCGCCGCGATCACGTCGTCGGCGTCGAAGGCCGGCTTCCTGCCCGCCCTGCGCGTGATCGCCTCGCCTGCTGCCACACCCGGCACTCTAGTTCGTCAGCCGCCACCCCTGGGCCGTCCGCAGGTGCTCCCAGTACGCGGCGTACGTGCCGCCCGCCGCGAGCAGCTCGTCGTGCGTGCCGATCGCCTCGACGGAGCCGTCGGCGTCGAGCGCCACGATCAGGTCGGCGTGGGCGATGGTGTCGAGCCGGTGCGCGATGATCAGCACGGTGGCGTCGCGGCGCAGCTCCTGCACCGCGGCCACGATGTTCGCCTCGTTCTCCACGTCGAGCGCCGAGGTCGCCTCGTCGAGCAGCACGATCGGGGCGTCCTTGAGCAGCGCGCGGGCGATGGCGACGCGCTGGCGCTCGCCGCCCGAGAGCGCGCGGCCGCCCTCGCCGACCCGCGCCGCCCAGCCGTCCGGCAGGCGGCGGGCGATCTCGCCCACGCCGGCCGTCTCGCCCGCGGCGCGGATCTGCTCCTCGGTCGCGTCCTCCCGGCCGACGGCGATGTTCGCCTGCAGCGTGTCGTCGAACAGGTACACGTCCTGGAACACCGGCGAGAGCTGCCCCATCAGCTGCTCGGTGGTCTGCTCGGTGACCGGGACGCCGCCCACGAGCACGCGGCCGGCCTCCACGTCGTAGAACCTGCTGATCAGCTTGGCCACCGTGGTCTTGCCGCTGCCGGAGGGGCCGACGAGCGCCACCATGGTGCGCGGCGGAACCCGCAGCGACACCCCGCGCAGCACGGGCGGACCGTCGGGCGTGTAGCGGAAGTCCACGTCCTCGAGGGCGACCGCGCCCGGCTCGGGCAGGTCCGACGGTGCGCCGGGTTCCGGGAGCGGGACGGCGGTGAGGATCTCGTCGATCTGGTCGAGCAACGGGCGCCGGGATTCGAGCGCGATGGCGCTGCTGGTGATGTCGGACAGGGTGGTGGTGAACCGCAGGGCGAGGCCGATGAACGCGAGCGCGGAGATCGGCGCGAGTTCTCCTGCGACGGCGAGGGTTCCGGTGATCGTGATGAGCACGACGATCACGCCCTGGGTCACCATGCCGCTGGTCAGCGCCCCGGCGGTCTCGTACCACAGGGCCCGCTTCTTCGCGGCGGTCGCGGTGTCCATCGCGCGGGTCAGCGGCGTGAAATCGTCGCTGCGGCCGCAGGATCGGAGCGCGCCTTGGGACTGCGCGTACTCCACGATCCGGTTCGCCAGCACCGTCTCCTCGGGTTCGTGGACGGCACGACCCTTGCGCATCAGGGCCGTGGAGACGAGGGTGATCGCGACGAACACCGGGACCGCGATGGTGAGGACCAGGCCCAGCGCCGGGCTCCACAGCCAGGCCGCGACGATCACCACCACCGCGGCCACGCCGCGCGAGACGATCGGGGTGAACATGTGCGCGAGGATCTCCCCCGCCATCATCAGCTCGGTGGAGACGATCCGCGACAGCGCGCCGGCCAGCGGCCGGGCGAACCAGCCGAGTGGCTGCTTGGCCACCTGATCGCCGACCAGCCGGTGGATGCTGACGAGGAAGTCCATGGCCGCCGCGTAGGCGCGGCGCGCGGAGAGGTAGTTCACGGCGAAGCTCGCGGCGGCGAGGACGGCGAGCACCCAGAGCCACCCGCCCAGGCCCAGCCCCCACACCGGGCCGTCCTGCGCGAGTGCGGAGATCGCGGGCAGCAGCGCCGCGAGGGCCAGGCCCTCGGTGAGCCCTGCCAGTACCGAGACGGCGATCACGCCGTTCACCGCACTGGGGCGCGAGAGCATCCGCTTGACCCGCGGAACGATGTCGAGCAGTGGAAGATTCGTCATGACTCTTGCCCTTCGGAGGGTGCGGCGAGGGACGCCTCGGGCCGCCACAGGCCCGCGTACCCCGGTTCGGCCAGGAGTTCGTCGTGGGTTCCGGTGGCCACCACGCGGCCCGAGTCCACGAGCACGATCTGGTCCACGCCGCGGATCGTCTCGCGGCGGTGCCCGATCACCAGCACGGTGCGGCCCCGCACCAGCGCGGAGAGCGCCTGCTGGATCTCGGCCTGCGCCTCGGGATCCGCGAGCGCGGTGGCCTCGTCGAGCACGAGGACCGGAGCGTCGACCAGCAGGGCGCGGGCGATGGCGATCCGCTGCGCCTGGCCGCCCGAGAGCCCGGTATCGGTTCCGTACACGGTGTCGAAACCCTGTGGAAGGGCGTCGATCTCGTCCAGGATGTGCGCCGCGGCGGCGGCCGCCCGGATCGCTTCGTCGTCGGCGTCCGGCCTGCCGAGGGCGATGTTGTCGCGGATGCTGACGGACAGCAGCTGCGGGTCCTGGAGGACGAAGCCGACGTGCTCGTAGAGGTTCTCGATCCGGTCGACGGGCACGCCGCCGATGCTGACCACGCCCGAGCGCGGGTCGTCGAACCGCGCGAGCAGCGTTGCGATGGTGGACTTCCCGGATCCGGAGGGCCCCACGAGCGCGGTGACGGTGCCCCGGCGCAGGGTGAAGCTCACGTCCTCGATCGCGAGCGGGGCGTCGGCGTCGCCGTACGAGTAGCTGACCCGGTCGAACACCACGTCGTGGCCCTGCGGGCGCTCCGGCTCCTGCGGCGACGGCAGCACCGGCGTCGCGATCAGGCGGCTCAGTCGCAGCGCCGCCGCGCCGGCCAGCTGCTGCGACCACATGGCGTTCATCAGCACCTCGAAGCCGTACGGGACGAGGAGCGCGATGAGCGAGGTGGCCAGGACGTCGGCGGCCGTGACGTGGCCACCGTGCACGAGCAGGGCGCCGCCGCCGAGGTTGATCAGCAGGATCAGGGGTACGGCGAGGAACGAGGTGCCCAGCGCCGAGATCCGGATGAGCGGCTTCACCCAGTTCAGGTAGAAGATGTGGAAGTCGTCCGCCGCCTCCTGGTAGCTGCGGTGCGCCCGGCCGACGCGGCCGAAGGCCTTGACCACGGCGATGCCGGTCACGAACTCGACGGTCCGCGCCGACACCGCCGAGAGGCGCTGGTCCATCGTGACCGTCTTCTCCGCCATGCCGCGGGTGGAGATCCCCATCGCGAGGACGTACAGCGGCAGGGTGGCGATCGAGAGCAGGCCGAGCCGCCAGTCGATGGTGAACGCGTACACCAGCAGCGCCACCGGCATGGCCGCCGCGTTGGTGACGTCCACGGGCTGGTGCGCGATCAGCTGGTGGACGGTGCCGATGTCGTCCTGCAGGGACTTGCGCACGCGCCCCGAGTTGGTGGAGGTGAACCAGGCGAGCGGGACGCTGGCGATGCGCCGCACCATCTGCTCCCGCACGCCGTGCCCGAACCGGAGGTCGGCGATGTGCGAGACGACCAGCGCCGCGAGGTAGATGCCCAGGCGGGCGCTGAAGGCGATGAGGAGGATCCGCAGCCACCGGGTGACCTCGGCCTCGTCGACTCCGGTGCCCGAGGCGGCGGCGTCCAGCAGCACCGCGCCGATCCGCACCAGCGCGATGTACGGGACCACGGCGAGCACGCCGGAGATCGCGGCCATCACGCGCGCGAGGGTGAGCAGGCCCGCGACCGGCCCGATCAGGCCCTTGAGGGCCCGCGCCCCCGCCCGGTGCTCCTTCTTGTGGTCCACGGCGGGTGGTCCGCCGGACGGCGACGCCTCCACCTCGGCCGATGCATCCGTGCTCATATGCCTCCTTGTTATTAGGTGAGCCAATGCTATTTGTGAATAGCCTTCAGATTAGGAGGCGGGGCCGCACATGACAAGGCCCCCGCCCTCCGGGAGGAGGACGGGGGCCGTCGGTCGAGCCGGTGTCAGGCGATGACGAGCCGGTCGCCGTCGTCGCTGACGGTGACCTTCACCGTGTCGCCGTCGCGGACGTTCCCCGCGAGCAGCGCCTTGGCGAGCTGATCGCCGATCGCCTGCTGCACCAGGCGGCGCAGCGGGCGCGCACCGTAGAGCGGGTCGAAGCCGCGCTCGGCGAGCCAGCCCTTGGCGTCGTCGGAGACGTCCAGATCGAGCCGCCGCTGGCTGAGCCGCTTGCGCAGCTGGTCCAGCTGGATGTCCACGATGCCGGTCAGCTGGTCCGAGCTGAGCGCGTCGAAGATCAGCACGTCGTCGAGCCGGTTGATGAACTCCGGCTTGAACTTCGCGCGCACCGCGGCCATCACCTGCTCGGGCGTGCCGCCCGCGCCGAGGTTCGAGGTGAGGATCAGGATCGTGTTGCGGAAATCCACCGTGCGGCCCTGGCCGTCGGTGAGCCGGCCCTCGTCGAGCACCTGCAGCAGCACGTCGAACACGTCCGGGTGGGCCTTCTCGACCTCGTCGAACAGCACCACCGTGTACGGGCGGCGCCGCACGGCCTCGGTCAGCTGGCCGCCGGCCTCGTAGCCGACGTACCCGGGGGGCGCGCCGACCAGTCGTGCGACGGAGTGCTTCTCGCCGTACTCGGACATGTCGATGCGCACCATCGCGCGCTCGTCGTCGAACAGGAACTCCGCGAGCCCCTTGGCGAGCTCCGTCTTGCCCACGCCGGTGGGGCCGAGGAACAGGAACGAGCCCGTGGGGCGGTTCGGGTCCGCGACGCCGGCGCGGGTGCGGCGCACCGCATCCGAGACCGCGGCGACCGCAGCCTCCTGGCCGATCACGCGCTTGCCGATCTCCGCCTCCATGCGCAGCAGCTTCGCCGTCTCGCCCTCGAGCATGCGGCCGGCGGGAACGCCGGTCCAGGCGGAGACCACGTCGGCCACGTCGTCCGGGCCGACCTCCTCCTTCAGCATGACCTCGCCGTCGGACGCGGCGCCCGAGGTGGCGACGGCCTCCTCGAGCTGCTTCTCGAGCGCGGGGATCTGGCCGTAGCGCAGCTCCGCGGCGCGGCCGAGGTCACCGTCGCGCTCGGCGCGCTCCGATTCGCCCTTCAGCGTTTCGAGCTGCTCCTTGAGCGAACGCACCGAGTCGATGGCGCCCTTCTCGTTCTGCCAGCGGGAGGTGAGCTGGGCCAGCTTCTCCTTGTGGTCGGCGAGCTCGCCGCGCAGCTTCTCCAGGCGGTCCTTCGACGCGTCGTCGGACTCCTTGGACAGCGCCATCTCCTCGATCTCGAGGCGGCGCACCAGCCGCTCCTCCGCGTCGATCTCCTCGGGGCGCGAGTCGATCTCCATGCGCAGGCGCGAGGCGGCCTCGTCGACGAGGTCGATCGCCTTGTCCGGCAGGAACCGCGACGTGATGTAGCGGTCCGAGAGCGAGGCCGCGGCGACCAGCGCGGAGTCGGTGATGCGCACGCCGTGGTGCACCTCGTACCGCTCCTTGAGGCCGCGCAGGATCCCCACGGTGTCCTCCACGCTCGGCTCGCCGACCAGCACCTGCTGGAAGCGCCGCTCCAGGGCGGCGTCCTTCTCGATGTACTGGCGGTACTCGTCGAGCGTGGTGGCGCCCACGAGCCGCAGCTCGCCGCGGGCCAGCATCGGCTTGATCATGTTGCCCGCGTCCATCGCCGAATCGCCGGTGGCGCCGGCGCCCACGATGGTGTGCAGCTCGTCGATGAACGTGATGATCTGCCCGGAGCTGGCCTTGATCTCGTCGAGGACGGCCTTGAGCCGCTCCTCGAACTCGCCGCGGTACTTGGCGCCCGCGACCATCGAGCCGAGGTCCAGCGAGATGACGCTCTTGCCGCGCAGCGACTCCGGCACGTCGCCGTCGATGACGCGCTGCGCGAGCCCCTCGACGATGGCCGTCTTGCCGACGCCGGGCTCGCCGATCAGCACCGGGTTGTTCTTGGTGCGGCGGGACAGCACCTGCACGACGCGGCGGATCTCGTTGTCGCGCCCGATGACCGGGTCGAGCTTGCCCTCGCGGGCGCGCGCGGTGAGGTCGGTCGAGTACTTCTCCAGCGCCTGGTACTGGCCCTCGGGGTTCTCCGAGGTGACCTTGGCGCTGCCGCGGACGGCCGTGAACGCCTCGCGGATCTCCTGCGGCGTGGCGCCGACGGAGGTGAGCAACTGGGCGGCCTCGCCGCCTGCCTGGGCGAGCCCGTACAGCACGTGCTCGGTGGAGACGAACTGATCGCCCATCTCGGTGGCCAGCTTCTGCGCCTCGCTGATCGAGGCGATCGACTCGCGGCTGAGCTGGGGCGTGGAGCTGGAACCGCTGGCCTTCGGCTTGCGGTCCACGAGCTCCTGCGCGCGGTTACGCACGGTGACGGGGTCCACGCCCACCGCCTTGAGCAGCGGCGCGGCGATCCCGTCGGTCTGATCCAGCAGCGCGACCAGCAGGTGCGCCGGAGAGATCTCCGGGTTGCCCGCGGCGGACGCCGCCTGCAGGGCCGAGGTCAGCGCGGCCTGCGTCTTGGTGGTGGGTTGGAACGAGTCCACGTACTTCCTCCTGGGTCGTTTCGAACACGGTCGTACAACCTGAGCCTTCTGCGCTCAAGTATGCCTTCTATGTTCCTCAACGCGCACAGGATTGAGTCTGTTCCGCTCAACCCCGGAAGAATCCGCTGTCTTCTGCGACGTCCGTCACAGCGGCGGCCACGACGAACGACCGCCCGGGCCGAATCGGGTCACGGCAGAACAGTCGGCGCCGAGCCGTCGGAGAATCGCAGGATGCCGAAGTGCCGCCGGTCCAGTGTGGCGATCACCGGTGATCGATACTCCTGCGCCAGCACGATGTTGGAGGCGTCCGCCACACCGATCGGAACGTCGGCGTACCGGTCGACAATCGCGGCGGCCGCCTCGAGACGGTCGCGGTTCATCGTCGCCAATTCCCACGCACCCGATGCGAGTTCCTCCAGCACCGCACGCTCCGCAGACGATCCGTGTCTCGTGAGCACGAGGTAGTCGAGCTCGGCGAGGATGTACGGCGAGATCACCAATGGCTCGGTACTCTCCTCGATCACGGCCTTGACGCGTTCGTGCGCGGGCTCCGCGGAGTCGAAGTACGCGAGCAGAGCGCTGGTGTCGACGATCATTCGCCGAACCCGGCCAGCAACTCGTCGACCCGGTCCGCGATCGGCTCATCGCCCGCGAACAGGCCCCCACGCGGTTCCGGGGGCGCCGCGGGTGTGGCCGCTCGGATCGCACGCCGAATGACCTCCGCCTCGGGAATCGATGCGCGGCGCGCCTCCCTCTCGACGGCTCGCTTCAGGTCGTCGGGGAGGTACAGCGTCGTCTTCACCATGCCATACATGGTACCAGCGGTGGCACCTTGCGCTCAGGCCCGACCGGTGCGGCGGCGAGACCGCTACGCCAGCGCGGCGACGCGCTCCGCGATCCTCTGATGGGCGGCGGCGTCGGGGTGGCCGTCGCTGCTCGCGCCGTACTCCCAGCCCTCGGTGAGCGGCGAGATGACGGAGACGGACGGGTCGACGGCGCGGGCCGCGCCCACGATCGCCGCCTCGGTCGCGCGGGCGGCCGGGCCGGTGCCGTGCACCGTCGGGAACACGGTGATCAGCGCGATGCGGGCGTTGGGCGCCTGGGAACGCACGGTGGCCACCACCTGCCGCACCTGGCGGTCGATCGCCGTCGTGGAGGCGCCCACGTCGTTCGATCCCGCCTGCAGCACCACGAGTTCCGGGTCGCGCGCCGGGAGGTTCGCGGCGCGGGTGAGCCCCGCGATGGCCCCGTCGTTGTAGCCGGCGCCGCTGCGCGCGCTGAGGTACACCGAGCGCCCGGCGATGGCGCTGATCATCCGCGGGTACGCCACCACGCCCGCCACCTCGTAGCCGGTGGAGATCGAGGCCCCGATCACGACGATGGGCCGGGTGTCCGCAGTCCGCACGGCGGAGCCGGGATCGGC
This sequence comes from Tsukamurella paurometabola, assembly GCA_040391845.1. GTDB lineage: Bacteria > Actinomycetota > Actinomycetes > Mycobacteriales > Mycobacteriaceae > Tsukamurella > Tsukamurella paurometabola_B. Next base: position 24,201 of record JBEBXD010000017.1, read on the forward strand.
CGCGGCCAACCCCGCCGACGCTCCCGCCGACGCGAGCACCACGGCCCCGATCCCGACGACTGCACCGATTCGCGACACGCTCATGCCGACAATCTTGACACAACAGCCGTCTCATGCATAACTTCCGCAACTTTCGTCACGGTAACCCCGTCGAGCGGGGCTCACCGCGCCCGACGCATCGGGAGGCCGGCCGCGAACCGCGCCACCACCGCCGCGTGCCGCAGCAGGCCCCACCACGTGCGGGGCCGTACGGCCAGCACCGTCGCCGCCGTCCGGCCGGGCGCGGGCTCCCCGGCGAGCCGCGCCGCGAGCCAGTCCAGGCACTCGGTCACGGCGAGGACCAGGCCGGTGATGTGCTCGGAGGCCCCGTCCCGCAGGTAGTCGACGGTGGCGCCGTGGCGCCGGTAGGTCTCCACCAGGGCGTCCACGTCCGCGACGGCGATGACCGGGTCGTGCACCGCCTGCACCACCAGGAGCGGGCACGACGGTGCCGCCGTCCCCGGCTCGATGTCCGCGAACATCGCGGCCTGCGCGGGCCGCGCGAGGAACTGCTCCAGCGGCATCGTCAGCACGGACTGCGGATCGAACCGCCGGAAGCGGGCCACGGCCCCCACGGTGCTGTACGCGGCAGCGCTCGCGAGCAGCGCCTGCGCCTCCGGCGTGCTGTGCACGTCGAGGTCGGCCCGGAAGTCCGGGTAGGCGCGGTGGAGCCCGGCGACCACGGCGAGCGCGAGCCCGCCGAACGGCCCGCCGGCGAGCCGCAGGAAGGTGTTGCGCAGGTTCCCGACGGGGCTGCCCGCGACCGCCCCGGCGAGCGGCACGTCCGGGGCGTAGGCCGGCTGCAGCTCCGCCGCCCAGGCTGTGGCGAGGCCGCCGCCGGAGTAGCCGAACAGCACCGTCGGATCGTCCTCGCGCACCCCGAACGGCGCGAAGGCCCGGGCGGCGCGGATCCCGTCCAGCGCGCAGTAGCCCGATTCGCGGGGCACGCCCCAGTTGCCGGAGGTCCCCTCGTGGTCGGGGACCACGACCGCCCAGCCCCGGGCCAGGACCATGCCGATGACCAGCAGCTCCCACCGGGTGGCCGAGCCGTAGGCGTGGGCGCCGCGGCGCAGCGCGTAGGAGGGGAAGCCGAGCGGCGAGAGCGAGTCGATCGCGCACTGGAACGACAGGAGCGGCCGCGCACCGTCGGTCCTCCCGGACGGGAGGATCAGGGTGGCGACGGAGGTCTGCGGAGCGCCGTCGTGGTCGACGGTGCGGTACTGGACCTGCCAGGCCCGGTGCGGGAGCCGTACGCCGCCGAACACGCCGAGCTCGACGCGGCGGCTGCGCAGCACCGTGCCGGGCGCCGCGTCCGCGAACCCGGGGGCGGGGACGAGGAACGGGTCGTCGGCGGGCAGCGGTGGACGATTCCTCGGCGTCATCGCCTCAGGCTAATGCGGAATTCAGACGAGTGCAGAAACCCGCTCGGCGAGGCGGAGGTGCGCGGCGGCGCCGGGGTGGCCGTCGGCGGCGGACCGGTATTCCCAGCCCTCCTCCAGCGGGGAGATGACCGCGACGCCCGGGTCGACGGAGCGCGCGGCGCCGACGATCGCGGCGTCGGTGGCGCGGGCCTTGGCGCCGCGGTGGATCGACGGGAACACCGTGACCACGGCGATGCGGGCGCCGGGCGCCTGCTGCCTGACCGTCGCGACGACCTGCCGCACCTGCCCCGCGATGAGCGCCGGCGGGGCGCCGACGTCGTTGGTCCCGGCCTGCAGCACCACCAGCGACGGACGCTGCGCGGGCAGGTTCGCGGCCCGCGTGAGCCGGGCCATCGACCCGTGGGCGTAGCCGGCGCCGACCCGGGAACTGACCTCGACCGGCCGGCCCGCGAGGGCGGCGACGCGGCGCGGGTACGCCTGCGCCGCGGCGACCTCCTTGCCCGAGGAGACGGAGGCGCCGATCACCACGACGGGGCGCCGGTCGTGCGCCGCGACGCGCGGCGCGGGCACGCGCGCGGCCTTCGCCTGCGCGGGCGCGGCCTTCGCATGAACGGGGGCGGCGGCGCGGACGGGGGCGGCCGCGGGCCGCGCTGCGACGGTGCCGGGGATGACGGCGGGCTTCGCGTGCGGGACCGCGATCGGCGCTCCGGGGCCGGCGGCGGTCACCGTCGGGCCGGCGTCGGCGGAGGCGGCCCCGGCGGCGAACGGCGCGAGGGCGATGCCCGCCCCCACGGCGACGCCGTACCCGATCCGGCGCATCCGGCGACTGACTCGCACAGCGATCATGCGGTGGAACCCCTCTCCTACTGCATCGTCGACGGCCTCTCGGCCCCCCTCGGCGCGGTGCGTGCGCCCCGGAGAAAGATACCCGGGAGCCCCCGCCGGGACCACACCGGGCGCGCCGTTCGCGCGGCGATGTGACGCACCCGAATCCGCAGGTAGGATGGGCCCGTTGAGGCACGTCCAGCAGAGCGAGGAGGCAGGAGTGGGGGCGCACGCACGACACGGCCTGGCGCAGATCGCGGCGGACCTGCAGCCCGTGGCGGACGACTTCACCAAGGGGCTGTTCGCCCGGCTGTTCGCCATGGACCCCTCGCTGCGCGACCTGTTCCCCGCCAACATGTCCGGCCACCGCGCCACCTTCCTGCGGGTGCTGGAGCACGTGTTCACCTCGATCCCGCGGGCCGAGGGCCACGACGAGCTGATCGAGTTCCTGGCGCAGCTGGGCCGCGATCACCGCAAGTACGGGGTCGTGGAGGCGCACTACGACACGATGGCCGCGGCGCTGATCGCGCAGGTGCACGAGGTCTACCGGCCGCACGGCGGGCTGGACCCCGAGGACGCCGCGGTGCTCGAGCAGGGCGTGGCCCTGCTGACCGGGGTGATGCGCGGCGGCGCCCACTCGGATCCGACGCCCGCGCGGCGGTCCGCCCGCGTGGCGGAGGTGGTGCGCCCGCACCCGGGGCTGTCCGTGGTGCGCCTGGTGGCCGACGAGCCGCTGCTGTTCCGGCCGGGCCAGTACGTGGAGACGCAGATCCCCCAGATGCCGCGCGTGTGGCGGCCGCTCTCGCTGGCGATGCCGCCGAACACCCAGGGACACTTGGAGTTCCATATCCGTTCCGTGCCCGGGGGTTACCTCTCGAGCAGCGTCTTCAACGAGTCCCGGCCCGGCGACGTGTGGCAGTTCGGGCAGATCCACGGGCTGCTGCGGACCGACGGGGACCGCCCCATCACGATGATCGCGGGCGGCACCGGCCTCGCGCCGATGAAGGCGATGCTGCTGGCGATGGCTACGAACGCCGACAACCCCGACGTGCACCTCCTGGTGGGGGCGCGATCGCCGGGGCTGCTGTACGACTCGGATTCGCTGGCGCCGCTGGCGGCGACGAATCCGTGGCTGCGGGTGACGCAGGTGACCGATGCGCGGCGGGATCCGTGGTGGCTCAAGCGCCCCGCGACCGCCTACCGCGCGCTGCCGCTGCGCCACGGCTCGCTGGTGGACGCGATGGCCGGCCTGGATCTCACCGGGCACCGCGTGCTCATCGCGGGGCCGAAGGGGCTGCTGGCCGCGGCGTCGGCGGCCGCGATCGCGCGCGGCGCCGCCCCGCAGGACGTGGTGCACGACCCGCTGTGACGGCGCCGCCTGGACTTCAGGACCTGCGCCGACTCCGGGGCTGCCACACGACCATCGCGGACGATTTGGGCACGTGCACGAGTTCGCCTCCGCGGCGGGCGTTCTCGACCTGCGCGCTGAGCTCCTCGACCCGCCGCTGCAGCGCGTCCACCTGGTTGGTCAGGTCGATGATCCGCTTGATGCCGGCCAGGTTCACGCCCTCGTCCTGGGACAGGCGCTGCACCTCGCGCAGCAGGTCGACGTCCCGCGTGGAGTAGCGCCGGCCCCCGCCCGCCGACCGCTCGGGCGTCACGAGCCCGAGCCGGTCGTACGTGCGGAGGGTCTGCGCGTGCATCCCCGCGAGCTGCGCGGCCACCGAGATCATGAACACGTGCGCGTCCGGGTCCTCGGGGAAACGCTGGTCGGGGCTCATCGTTACGCCCCCGCTCCGGACCGAGCGCCCGCCCAGCCGCTGCGCGGGTCGAAGCCCGCGGCGCGCTCGGCGTCCGCGTAGGCGCGCAGCGCCTCCTGGGCCCGCTCGTCGAGCGAGGAGGGCACCGACACCTGCACCTTGACCAGCAGATCACCGTGGCCGCCGGACCGCTTCGGCACGCCGCGGCCGCGCACCCGCAGGGTGCGGCCGTCGGTGGTGCCCGCCGGGATCTTCACGCCCACGGGCGATCCCAGGGTGGGCACCGTGACCGTGGCGCCCAGCGCCAGCTCGGAGAAGCTGACGGGCAGGGTCACCAGCAGATCGTCGCCGTTGCGCGTGAACACCTCGTCCGGGCTCACGTGGACCGTCACGAACAGGTCGCCCGACGGTGCCCCGCGCATCCCCGCCTGCCCCTGGCCGGCCAGGCGGATGCGCTGGCCGTCCTTGACGCCCGGCGGGATCTTGACGTTCACGGTGCGGGTGCGCACGGTGACGCCGGTGCCGTTGCAGTCGGTGCAGGGATCGTCGATCACCGAGCCGGTGCCGCGGCAGTCCGGGCACGGCTCGGAGAAGCTGAACGCCCCCTGGTTGCGGCTGATCAGGCCCGAGCCGTTACAGGTCTGGCACACCCGCGGGCTGGTCCCCGGCTTCGCGCCGGAACCGTGGCACGTGGTGCACGGCGACGGCGACGTCAGCGTGATCGGCGTGGTGACGCCGAGCGTGGCGTCCCGGAAGCCCAGCGTCAGTTCCGATTCCAGGTCGCTGCCGCGCCGGGGCCGCGTGGGCTGCGGGCCGGGGCCCTGCCCGGCGCCGCCGCGGTTGAACAGGCCCTCGAAGATGTCCCCGAACCCGCCCCCGCCGGTGCCGGACGCGGCACCGTCGAAGATGTCCGAGAACGAGAACCCGCCCGAACCGCCGCCCGCGGTGCCGAATCCGCCGGCGCCGCCGTAACCGCCCGAACCGCCGTAGCCTCCGGCGCCGCCGGTGTTGAACCGGCCGCCGCCGAACAGGCGCCGCGTCTCGTCGTACTCCTTGCGCTTGGCCGGATCGGAGAGCACCGCGTGCGCTTCGGAGACCCGCTTGAACCGCTCCTCGGCCTGCGTGTTGCCCGGATTGGCGTCCGGGTGCAGCTCGCGGGCCAGCTTGCGGTAGGCCTTCTTGATCTCGTCAGCACTCGCATCGGAGCTGACACCCAGCTCGCGATAGAAGTCCTGCTCAACCCATTCCCTCTGTGCCACTGGGCATCACCTCCCTTCTATGACTCGTCCTGCGCGGACCCACCCGGCGCGTCCGCCGGTCGGTCCGTGACGGCGACCATCGCGTTGCGGATGACCTTGCCGTCGATCTGATATCCCTGGCGCAGAACCGCTCCCAGGACGGGATCGGCACCGTCGCCCTCGTGCTGCACGGCTTCGTGGATCGCGGGGTCGAACTCGTCGCCCTCCGCGCCGAAGGACTCCAGTCCCAGGCCCTTGAGCACACCGTCGAGCTTGTCGGACACGGACTTCAGCGGACCGGCCTCGAGATCGCCGTGGCTGCGCGCCCGGTCGAGATCGTCGAGCACTACGAGCAGTTCGGCGACCACGTGGGCCTTGCCCGCGGCGCGGGCGTCGATCACCTCGCGTGCGGTGCGCTTGCGGTAGTTGGCGAACTCGGCGGAGACGCGCTGGAGATCGGCGGTGAGTTCCGCCTCCCTGTCCGGCGTCTCGCCGTCCTCGTCGGCGGGCCCGGCCGGGGCCGCGGCGGACTCCTCCGCCGCGGCCTCCGCGTCCGGGGTCACCTCATCGGGATCCACCGGATTCTCGGGATCGGTCATTACTTGGCGTCCTTCGGGTCCTCGTCGACGACCTCGGCGTCCACGACGCCGTCGTCGGCCTGGGCGCCCGCATCGGCACCGTCGGCACCCTGGGCACCGGCCTCGGCGCCGGCGGCGGCGTAGATCGCCTGGCCCAGCTCCTGCGACTCGGCGGACAGCTTCTCGACCGCGGCCTTCACGGCGGCGATGTCGGTGCCCTGCAGGGCCTCGTTCGCCTCCTTGATGGCGGCCTCGACCTTCTCCTTGTTCTCGGCCGGGACCTTGTCCTCGTTCTCCTTGAGGAACTTCTCGGTCTGGTTGACCAGCGACTCGGCCTGGTTGCGGGTCTCGGCCTCCTCGCGGCGGGCCTTGTCCTCCGAGGCGTGCGCCTCGGCGTCCTTGATCATCCGGTCGATCTCCTCCTGCGACAGGCCACTGCCGTCGGAGATCTTGATCGTGTTCTCCTTGCCGGTGCCCTTGTCCTTCGCGGTCACGTGCACGATGCCGTTGGCGTCGATGTCGAACGTGACCTCGATCTGGGGCACGCCGCGCGGAGCGGGCGCGATCCCGGTGAGCTCGAAGCTGCCGAGCAGCTTGTTGTGCGTGGCGATCTCGCGCTCACCCTGGAACACTTGGATCTGCACCGACGGCTGGTTGTCGTCCGCCGTGGTGAAGGTCTCCGACCGCTTGGTGGGGATCGTGGTGTTGCGCTCGATGAGCTTGGTCATCACGCCGCCCTTGGTCTCGATGCCGAGGCTCAGCGGGGTGACGTCCAGCAGCAGCACGTCCTTGACCTCGCCGCGCAGCACGCCGGCCTGCAGGGCGGCGCCGACGGCGACGACCTCGTCCGGGTTGACGCCCTTGTTGGGCTCCTTGCCTCCGGTGAGCTCCTTGACCAGCTCGGTCACCGCAGGCATGCGGGTGGAGCCGCCGACGAGCACGACGTGGTCGATATCGCCCACCGAGATCCCGGCGTCCTTGATGACGGCCTGGAACGGCGTGCGGGTGCGCTCGAGCAGATCGCCAGTGATCTTCTGGAACTCGCTGCGCGTCAGGTTCTCGTCCAGGAACAGCGGGTTCTTGTCGGCGTCCACCGTGATGTAGGGCAGGTTGATCGAGGTGCTCTGGCCCGAGCTCAGCTCGATCTTCGCCTTCTCCGCGGCCTCGCGCAGTCGCTGCATGGCCATCTTGTCCTTGGTGAGGTCGATGCCGTGCTGCGCCTTGAACTTCTCGACCAGCCAGTCGACGATGCGCTGATCCCAGTCGTCACCGCCGAGGTTGTTGTCGCCGGAGGTCGCGCGGACCTCGACGACGCCGTCGCCGATCTCCAGCAGCGAGACGTCGAACGTGCCGCCACCGAGGTCGAAGACCAGGATGGTCTGCTCCTTCTCACCCTTGTCCAGGCCGTACGCCAGCGCGGCGGCGGTGGGCTCGTTGACGATGCGGAGCACGTTCAGGCCCGCGATCTGGCCGGCCTCCTTGGTGGCCTGGCGCTGCGCGTCGTTGAAGTAGGCGGGAACGGTGATGACCGCGTCGGTCACGTCCTCACCGAGGTAGGCCTCGGCGTCGCGCTTGAGCTTCATCAGCGTGCGGGCGCTGATCTCCTGCGCGGTGTAGTCCTTGTCGTCGATCTTCTGCGTCCACTCGGTGCCCATGTGGCGCTTGACCGAGCGGATGGTGCGGTCGACGTTCGTGACGGCCTGGTTCTTGGCGGGCTGCCCCACCAGGACCTCGCCGTTGCGCGCGAAGGCCACCACCGACGGGGTGGTCCGCGAGCCCTCGGCGTTCGCGATCACGACCGCCTCGCCGCCCTCGAGGACGGCGACGCACGAGTTGGTGGTGCCGAGGTCGATGCCTACTGCACGTCCCATATTGGTATTCCTCCTGATAGTTCTGCTACAGATCCAGACTTCAGCGCCCCCGGCTCAAGGGGCGAACGTGTCAGTTCTACCCCATTGAGCGGGATGCGCTCAAGTAGTACGTGATGTCCAACGGGCGGGGCCGCGGGGATGTTCCCGATTCGCCGAAAAAATTGAGCGCATCTCACTCAAGTCTCATCGGCGCAGGTCAGCAGGTTCGACGGTGCGCTGTGACCTCGGGCACAGCCCGCCGGGGCGGTCGGCGGCGATGCAGTCAGGCGGCGGCACGCGCACCCTCCGACACCGGCTCGAGGGCCTGCGCGACGATCTCCGCCACGTCCACCATCGGCCGCACGTCCAGCGCCTCGAGCACCTCGGCCGGGACGTCGTCCAGGTCGGGCTCGTTGCGCTGCGGGATGAACACGGTCTTCAGCCCGTTGCGCTGCGCGGCGAGCAGCTTCTGCTTGACGCCGCCGATCGGCAGCACCCGGCCGTTCAGCGTCACCTCGCCGGTCATGCCCACGTCGCTGCGCACGCGCCGCCCCGTCAGCATCGACACCAGCGCGGTGACCATCGTGACGCCCGCCGAGGGCCCGTCCTTGGGGACGGCGCCCGCAGGGAAGTGGATGTGCACCGTCCCGTTCAGCGCGGCCGGGTCGATCCCGAAGTCGACGGCGTGCGCCTGCACGTACGAGAGCGCGATCTGCGCCGACTCCTTCATCACGTCGCCCAGCTGCCCGGTCAGCTTCAGGCCGAGCCGGCCGGCACCGTCGGACTTCTCGGGTGCGCCGGAGGCCAGGAGCGCCTCGATGAACAGCACGTCGCCGCCCATGCCCGTCACGGCGAGACCCGTTGCGACGCCCGGCACCTCGGTCCGTTCCGCCGTCTCCGGGGTGAACCGGGGCCGGCCCAGGTATTCCTTGAGGTCCCCGACGTCCACGACGGTGCGGTCCGCGTCGGCGTCGCCGCCGGAGCGCTCGACCGCGACCTTGCGCAGCGCCTTGGCGAGCAGCCGCTCGAACTGCCGCACACCGGGTTCCCGGGTGTGGTTCGCGGCGATCTCGCGCAGCGCGGCCTCGGTGATCTCCACCTCGTCGGCGGTCAGCGCCGCCCGCTCGAGCTGCCGCGGCACCAGGTAGTCCCGGGCGATCGCGACCTTGTCGTCCTCGGTGTAGCCGTCGAGGGTCACGAGCTCCATGCGGTCCAGCAGCGCCGAGGGGATGTTCTCCACCACGTTGGCGGTGGCCAGGAAGACCACGTCGGACAGGTCCAGGTCGAGATCGAGGTAGTGGTCGCGGAAGGTGTGGTTCTGCGCCGGGTCCAGGACCTCCAGCAGAGCCGCCGCGGGATCGCCGCGGTAGTCCGAGCCCACCTTGTCGATCTCGTCCAGCAGCACAACGGGATTCATCGAACCCGCCTCGCCGATCGCGCGCACGATACGGCCGGGCAGCGCGCCCACGTAGGTGCGCCTGTGACCGCGGATCTCCGCCTCGTCGCGCACGCCGCCGAGGGCGACGCGCACGAACCCACGGCCGAGGGCGCGGGCCACGGACTCGCCGAGCGAGGTCTTGCCCACGCCGGGAGGGCCCGCCAGCACCATCACGGCGCCGGAACCGCGGCCGCCGACCAGCGACATGCCGCGCTGCGCGCGCCGGGTGCGCACGGCCAGGTACTCCACGATCCGGTCCTTCACGTCGTCGAGGCCGTGGTGATCGGCGTCGAGGATCGCGCGGGCGGCCGTGAGGTCGCTCGCGTCCTCGGTGGTCACGTTCCACGGCAGGTCGAGCACCGTGTCCAGCCAGGTGCGGATCCAGCCCGCCTCGGGGCTCTGATCCGAGCCGCGTTCGAGCTTGCCCACCTCGCGCAGCGCCGCCGCGCGGACGTCGTCGGGCAGGTCCGCGGCCTCGACCCGGCCGCGGTAGTCGTCGGCACCGTCCGGCTCGTCCTCCCCGAGCTCCTTGCGGATGGCGCTGAGCTGCTGCCGGAGCAGGAACTCCTTCTGCTGCTTCTCCATCCCCTCGCGGACGTCGGCGGCGATCTGTTCGCCCACCTCGGACTCGGCGAGGTGATCGTTCGTCCAGCCGATCAGGAGCCGCAGCCGCTCGTCCACGTCTCCGGTCTCGAGGAGCAGCTGCTTCTGCTCGTCGGTGAGCCAGGACGCGTAGCCGGAGGTGTCGGCCAGCGCCGAGGGATCGGTGAGCCGGTTCATGGCGTCGATCACCTGCCACGCCTCGCGGCGCTGCAGGATGGCCAGCGCCACCTTGCGGTACTCGGCGGCCAGCTCCCGGGTGCGATCGGTGATCGGCGAGTCGGCGATCGGATCGACATCGACCCACAGGGCGGCACCGGGCCCGGTGGTCCCGGTGCCGATGTGCGCGCGCCGCTCGCCGCGGAGCACGGCCACGTGGCCGGCCTGGCCGGGCATGCGTCCCACCTGCACGATCGAGGCGATCACGCCGTGCGTCGGGTAGCCGTCGCCGGGGCGCGGGGCGAGCAGGAGGGTGCCGGCCTCGCTCGCGCGGGCGGCGTCGACGGCGGCCTGCGCGGCATCGTCGAGCGGGATCGGAACCACCATTCCCGGCAACACCACGAGGTCGGGAACGAACAGGACGGGCAGGGAAATCTGCTCAGACATGGGACCTCCAAAGTTCAGTCTGCTCCGCTCAACGTCGCCGCCCTCGCCGGTTGTTCCGGCGGTTCGCCGCCGGCGAAACCGGGTTCCTAGACTCGCCTGATGCACATCGGAATCATCGGGTCCGGGCTGTCCGGGCTCTCGGCGGCGCTGCACCTGCTCGGGGCGGGGCACGAGGTCACCGTCGTCGAGCGGTCGGAACGGGTCGGCGGCCGCGCGGGGACGGAGCGGATCGGCGGGCACGCCGTCGACCCCGGGGCGAGCGTGCTGACGATGCCCGGCCTCGTCTTCGACGCCCTCGCCGCCGGCGGCATGGACCGCCTCGACGCCGAGGACGCGCTCGACCTGCTGCCCGTGACCCCCGCGTACGCGGGCCGCTTCCCCGCCCTCGCCGGGCACCCCCCGAGCGTGCTGCACGTGCCCGAGGACCTGCACGCCCCCGAGCACATGGCCTGGCAGCAGGGCATGTTCGACGCCGCCTACGAGCGGTTCATCGCGGGCGACGCGGCGTGGGGCTCGTACGCGAACCCGCGCGACCTGGCCGCGCTGGGCCGGCTGGTACGGCGCGGGGCGCTGCGCTCGATGCAGCACCAGGTGGACCGCCGGGTCGCCGATCCGCGGGCCCGCCGCATGCTCACCTTCCAGGCGCTGTACGCGGGCGTCGCCCCCTCGGCGGCGCGGGCGGTGTACGCGGTGATCTCCCACATGGACGTCGGCCTCGGCGTCTGGTACCCACGTACCGGAATGGGGCGGGTCGCCGCCGTCATGGCCGGGCAGGTCCAGCGGTCCGGCGGGCGGATCCTGCTCGCGCACGAGGTGATCGGCCTCGACGGCCGCCGGGGCCGCGTGACGGGGCTGCGGGCCCGGACCGGTGCGCGGGTGCACCAGCTCCCGTTCGACGGGGTGGTGCTCACCGCCGACTCCCCCGCCACCGACCGGCTCATCGCGCCGCTCGGCGGGCGGGCGCCGCGGCGGGTGCGGCTCTCGCCGTCGGCGGTGGTGGCGCACCTCGACGTGGACCCGGACCTGCAGGAGCACTGGCCCACCCGGGCGCACCACACCCTGGACTTCGGCGCCGCGTGGGAGGAGACGTTCGCGGAGATCACCGCGACCCGCGGGCGGGGCCGGCTGATGAGCGACCCGTCGTTCCTCATCACCCGGCCTTCGGTGACCACGGGCGAGGACTCCCCCGTCTCCGTGCTCGCGCCGTGCCCGAACCTGGAATCCGCCCCGCTGGACTGGGATTCGATGGGCACGGACTACGTGCGGGAGATCCTGGGCGTGCTCGCGGCACGCGGCTACCGCGGCATCGACTCCGCGGAGGTGCTGCGGGTGGACACGCCCGCGGACTGGGCGCGGCAAGGCCTGTCCGAGGGGACGCCGTTCGCCGCGGCGCACACCCTGGGCCAGACGGGGCCGCTGCGCCGGCCGCAGCGGGTGCCCGGGATCGCGAACACGGTCCTCGCGGGGTCGATGACGCACCCCGGCGTCGGCGTGCCCCCGGCGCTGATCTCGGGCCGCCTCGCCGCGCAGGTGTTCGGAGCGTCGTGAAAGCGGGCGAATCCGAGGTCACGAGCCGCTGAGGACCGTCGTACAGCAGGATCCGGCCGGTTTCACGAGTGGGCCGCGGCCTACAGCCGCGGATCCACCGGCTCGGACTCCTGCGCGAGCACCGCGAACACCGCCTGGTGCACCTGCCACAGCGGCGCACCGTCGACGAACGAAGCCAGCGCGTCCACGCCCAGCGCGTGTTCGGCGAGCGCGAGCAGGTGCTGGCCGTCAAGCGCGGTGAGGTCCCGCGGGAGGCGGTCTCGGCGGAGGTGGCGCGGCTGGAGGCGGCGGTCCGCGCCCTGCTCGAGCGGGGCTGCCCGCTGCCCGAGCGCGCGGACGTGCCGCGGATCACGGCGTGGGCGGTCGCCGCGCAGCGCTCGCACTGGGGCTGGTGATCGGGCCCATCGCCTGTGGTCGATAGTGCCCGCGGGGGGGGCACTATAGACCGCACGATCATGCGAGGAGCGCGTCGATCTTGTTAATCGCCTCCGTCATGCCCACGGCCATGCCCATCTCGAGCACCCGCTCGAGCTGCTCCAGCGAGCGGTGCACGGCGACCAGCTCCATCCGCGTCGATCCTCCCGCCGACGTGAGGACGACCGTGTTCACGGAGTAGTCCTCGGGGTCGACGGGCTCGCCGTCGTCTCCGGCGAAGCCGTCGCGGAAGGTCAGAGTCGAGGGGGCGTCCGTGGAGTCGGTAGACCACCACCCGGCGGCCTTGGTCCCGTCCGGCCCCGTCATGTAGTACCGGGACTCGCCTCCTGGGCGCAGCTCGTGGCGCACGAAGGTCGCGGGCCAGGTGGGCGGGCCCCACCACTTCTCCAGCAGCCGCGGATCCTCCCACAGCTGCCACACGCGTTCCGGCGAGGCGGCGAACTCGGCCTCGATGGTGAAGGTGAGCGCCTCGCGATCGGCGGCGCTGGTGAGCACGGGCATGGCGATTCTCCTCAGTCGGTCGCGGAATCCAGCAGCGCGTCCATGCGCGCCACCCTGCCCCGCCACAGTTCCTCGTAGCCGCGCAGCACGCGGGTGCCGCGCGCGATGGTGTCGACGTCCGGGCCGACCAGTGCCTCGCGGCCGCGCCGGGTCTTCACGACCAGGCCCGCCCGCTCCAGCACGGTCACGTGCTTCTGCACCGCCGCGAAGCTCATCTCGTACCCGCGGGCGAGTTCCGAGACGGAGCACTCCCGCTCGATCACCCGGACCACGATGTCGCGCCGGGTGCGATCCGCGAGGGCGTGGAAGAGGCGGTCCACCTCGTCCGGAGCCAGTTCATCTACAACCATCGAGTTGTAGGTTAGCGATTCGGACTGCACGGAGCAAGGGATTCTGCACTCGCGCAGGAAAGTGATAGATTTCGAGTTGGACACTCTCATTGCGATAGTGTTCAGTTGACATCGAAGCTTTGAATGTCAAGAAGCCCACGGAAGGAGTGTGTGGCCATGAGTTCGCGCGCGACCGCCCATCAGCATGAGCCCGCCGAGGTCGAGATCCACGCCCGCAACGTCGAATTCGATTGGGATGACGTCCCGCTCGAGTGGATTCCCGGCGAGCCGGTGGCCAGCGACATCGCGAGCAGCATCCTGCACTCGGTCCTCCCCGAGGGCGAGCGCTGGTTTTGCGAGGTCTACACCGAGGCACTGCCGTACGTGAAGGACGAGAACCTCGCCCGCACCATGCGGGGCTTCATCGGCCAGGAGGCCATGCACGCCGAGTCCCACGACCGGGCACTCGCCGAGTACCTGGAGCGGTGCGGGATCGACACGGCCCCGCTGGCACGACAGGCAGAGTACATCTTCCGCAGGATTCTGGCGCCGCGCAGCTACCGCTCCGACCGCGCGAAGTACAACGACATGGTGCAGCGGCTCTGGCTGATCGCCGCCGTCGAGCACTACACCGCGATCCTCGGTGTGTTCGCGCTGAACAACGCCTGGGACGACTACGGCGTGGACCCCACGATGGCCGATATCTGCCGCTGGCACGGCGCCGAGGAGGTCGAACACCGCTCCGTCGCGCACGACGTGGCCACCTACTTCGATCCCAGCTACTTCCACCGCTGCCGCGCGATGATCGTCGGGGTCGTCTTCCTCATTCTCGCGCTGCACCGCACCTCGGGGTACATGCTGCGCAAGGACCCGAACTTCAGTTACTCCTACCCGCGCCTGTGGTGGGAGTACCTCAAGGGCTCGCACAAGAACATCCTTCCCAAGCTGCGCGACGTCATCAAGTTCACGCTGATCTACTTCAAGCCGGGCTTCGACCCCGGCTCGATCGGCTCCACGGCGCAAGCGGTCGCGTACCTCGCGAAGTCCCCCGCCGCCCGGGCGGCGAACGGATGACCGGCGAGCGCAAGGTACCGTCGGTCTTCCGACCCTGGGGCGAGGCGCCCGAGGAGATCCCCCCGCACCTGTACGGGCGGTGGAAGCACGATCCGCTGCTGCGGTTCGCCGGTGCCTTCTTCGGCGTGACCATCCCGGCGTTCGCGCACCTGATGCGGCCCCGGCACCTGGCCGAGCCCGATACCAGCCGCGAGCTGCGGGTGATCGAACGCGAGATCGTGGCGCACGACAAGGACGTGGTCGCGCTGACGTTCGTCGCCGCGGACGAGAACCCGCTGCCCCGCTGGACGCCGGGTGCGCATCTGGACCTCCTGCTCCCGTCGGGCCGCATGCGCGAGTACTCGCTGTGCGGCGACCCCGCCGACGCCGAGACCTACCGCATCGCCGTCCGCCGGATCCCCGGTGGCGGTGGTGGTTCCGCCGAGGTGCACGAGACCCTGCAGGTCGGTTCGACGGTGACGGTCAAGGGGCCCCGCAACGGGATGCCGATGGCCGTGCCCGGCCACGGCTCGTCGGCGGAGCACCTGCGGTTCGTGGCGGGCGGCATCGGCATCACGCCGATCCTCCCCATGATGATCGCCGCCGAGCGGCTGGGGCTGAGCTGGTCGATGCTGTACACCGGCCGCAGCACCGACACCATCCCGTTCATCGCGGAGGTGGCGCGGTTCGGCGACAAGGTGGAGGTCCGCACCGACGACGAGCACGGCATCCCCACCGCCGAGGTCCTCATCGGCGAAACCCCCGGCCCCACCGCCCTGTACGCGTGCGGCCCCATCCCGATGCTGGAAGCACTGCGCGTGGGCCTGATCGGCCGCACCGATGTGGAGTTGCACTACGAGCGCTTCTCCGCGCCGCCGGTGATCGACGGCAAGCCGTTCACCGCGACGCTCGCCTCGTCCGGGAGGACCCTCGACGTGGCCGCGGACGAGACCCTGCTTGCCGCGATCCTCAAGGCGCAGCCGGAGGCGCCCTACTCCTGCAAGCAGGGCTTCTGCGGCACGTGCCGGGTGACGGTGACCGAGGGCACCGTCGACCATCGCGACCGGACCCTGACGCCGCACGAGCGGGAGCAGGGCCAGATGCTGACCTGCGTCTCGCGCGCCGGCGGCGACCACCTGACCATCGATCTGTAAGGCGCACACCATGACTGATCAGCACCGGTTCGACGTGACCACCTCCGACGGCCTCACGCTGGCGGGCTTCCGCTACGGCACGCACGATGCGGCGCTGCCGACCGTGCTCGCGATCCACGGCTACCCGGACAACCACCACGTGTGGGACGGCGTCGCGGACGCGCTCGCCGGCCGGGCGAACGTGTACGCCTACGACGTGCGCGGCGCGGGCGATTCGGAGGCCCCCGCGGGCAAGGCGGGCTACCGGTTCGACCGCCTCATCTCGGACGTCTCCCGCGTGATCGACGCGGTGCGCGAGGTGAGCGGCGACCGGTCGACGGTGCACCTGATCGGCCACGACTGGGGCTCGATCCAGGGCTGGCACGCCGTGGTGGATCCGGCCGTCGCGGACAAGACCGCCTCGTACACATCGGTTTCCGGCCCGAACCTGAACCACGCGGGCGAGTACCTGCGGGGCGTCCGCAGCGCCAAGGACCTGCCGGCGCGGCTGCGCCAGGCGGCGAGCTCGACCTACATCCCGTTCTTCCTCGCTCCCGGACTCGCCGATTCGCTGTACAGGCGGGGCTGGGGCCAGAAGCTGATCACGACGCTGGAGAAGCGCGGCACAGGCGGGAAGGTGGCCGAGGGCTACACGCGCACCGATCGCGACTTCACCAACGGCCTGAACCTGTACCGCGCCAACATGCCCGGCCCGTTCCTGCGGCCCACCGACGCGACCACGACGGTGCCGGTGCAGGTGCTCACGCCCGAGGGTGACCTGTTCGTGACGCCGCCCCTGCAGCTGGCCGGGCTGGACAAGTCGCCGCGCTCGCGGCACGTCTCGATCCCCGGTGGGCACTGGGTGGTGGCGCAGAACCCCGGCCCGCTGGCGGACGCCACCGTCGAGTGGATCGAGGCGAACCGATGATCCGCAGCATCCCCGTTCGCGGCCGTTGGGTGCGCGTGCGCGATTCCGGCGACGCCTCGCTGCCCACTCTGCTTCTGCTGCACGGCATCACCCGCAGCCTGGAGGACTGGGCCCCGGCCTTCGATGGGCTCGACGGCGAGTATCGGTTGATCGCGCCGGACCTGCCCGGGTACGGCTGGTCCGCACCGCATCCCGACGGTGCCGGCCTCGCCGCGCTCGCCGACGGCGTCGCGGAGACCCTGGCGGCGCTGGAGGTCTCGGGCCCCGTGCACGTGGCCGGCAACTCGCTGGGCGGCGCGGTGACCATGACGCTGCTCGCCCGGCATCCGGAACTGGTCGCGTCGATGACGCTCGTGGATCCGGCCGGCTTCGGCAAGGAGGTCACGCCGCTGCTGCGCCTGCTCGGGGTCCCGGTGCTGGGCAAGCTGATCGCGACCACGCCGAGCCGGCCGGGTGCGATCCTCCAGGAGCGCTTGATCTTCGCCGACAAGTCCTTCGCCACCCGCGCCCGCATCGACCACGCGATGGCGATCGCCCGCGAGACCGAGGCGGGACTCACCGCGTGGAGTACCGCGGACTCCCTGGGCTCGATGCTCGGCGGCGTGCGGCAGGACTGGCGCGACGAGCTGCACGCGCGGATCGCGCAGACCCCGCGGCCGACGATGGTGCTGTGGGGCGATAAGGACAAGGTGCTCCCGCCGTCGCACCTGGACAATGCGCGCAAGCTCATGCCGCACGCCGAGACCCACCTCATTCCCGGGGTCGGCCACATGCCGCAGCTCGAGTGCACCGGCGAGTTCGTCGCGCTGATCACCGACTTCCTCCAGCGGAATCCCGTAGCCGAACTCCCGAAGGCAGCATCGCAGTAGGTCGCCGGCGCCGGTGAGCTCGTCGCTCTCCGGCTTCACCACAGCTGCGCGCCCTTGATCGGCGGCAGACCGACCTCCACGCCTCAGGCCTCGCCTTCCGCCCCCGGGACGCCGTCGATCCCGCGAACCCGAGCGCGACGACACTGAGGCCGAAATGCGTGATGGCATGCGCGAGGTGCATGGGCGCGGCGCCCGGAATAGCCGCTGACCTGGGAATTCATCGGGCATGCGCGGCGCGCATGGGCTCTCTGCGCGACTACGTCAGCGCCGGGAGGCCGCGAGGGAGCGGCCGATCACGGCGGCCTTGCGCGGCGCGGGGACGCGGACGCGACCGGACCGCGCACCGTCGAGGCCGGCGGTCCGGAGGCGGCCGAGCAGCTCCGCGTAGAGATCGGCGGCGACGCGGACGCCGCGCCGCACGTCCCGCGGGAGGCGCGCGATGCCGGCGCGGCCGGCGGCGAGATCGGCGGCCGCGTCGTCGAGCGCGGCGTCGAACTGGTCCAGCGTGAGCTCGGGCAGGTAGGCGCGGCCCAGGCGCAGCTCGTCGTCGGTGAGGTCGCGCAGAAAGTTGACCTTCTGGAACGCCGCGCCGAGCAGCAGTGCATCGGGCGCGAGCCGCTCGTAGTCCGACGGTGCCACCCCCGCCAGATAGGCGCGCAGGCACATCAGCCCGACGACTTCGGCCGAACCGTGAATGTACTGCGCGAGAGAGGCTTCCGTGTGCGGCGCAGGGGTGAGATCGGCGCGCATGGAGGCGAAGAACGGCCCCGTCAGCTCGGCGCCGAAGCCGATCGCGCGCGCCGTCGACGCGAAGGCGTGCACCACGAGGTTCGCGCTGAAGCCCTCCCCCATCGCGCGCTCGACCTCCTCCTCCAGCGCGTCGAGGTGGGCGCGCGGATCGGAGGGGCAGGCACCGTCGACGATCTCGTCCGCCACCCGGACCAGCCCGTAGATCGACGTGATGTGCCCCCGCACCCGGCGCGGCATGAGCCGGGCGGCCAGGGAGAACGACGTGGAGTACTCGCCGATCACCACCGCCGACGCCGCGACGGCCGCGCGCCCGTACCGCTGCGTCGAATCCATGCCACCAGTCTCCCCGACGTGTCGGGGCGTCCCGATACGGTGGGTCCATGCGCGTCGCCACCTGGAATGTGAACTCGGTCAAACAGCGGCACGGCCGGCTGCTGGAATGGTTGGACTCGCGCCGGCCGGACGTCGTCTGCCTGCAGGAACTCAAGCTGACCGACGATGCCTTCGCGACCCTGATCGGGCCCGACCTGGAGGAGCGTGGATACGCGTTCGCCACCGCCGGCCAGCCGCAGTGGAACGGATCGGCGCTGCTGTCCAAGGTCGGCCTCGAGGACGTGGTCGTCGGCATCCCCGGCGCACCGGAGTACGGCGGGACCGTCGAGGGCCGCGCCATCTCGGGCGTCTGCGGTAAGGGAACCGTCGACTCCGCCGACCCTGGCATCCGTGTGCACTCCCTCTACACCCCGAACGGCCGCGAAGTGGGGTCGGATCACTACACGTACAAGCTGCAGTGGCTCGCCGCCCTCGCCGCGCAGGTGAAGGCCGACTCCGTCCCCCAGCTCGTCTGCGGCGATATGAACATCGCGCCCACCGACGAGGACGTCTTCGACCCGGCCGCCTTCGTGGGCCACACCCACGTCACCGCGCCGGAGCGCGACGCCATCGCCGCGTTGGAGGCCCTCGGCCTCCGCGACGTGGTGCGCGAGCACTGGCCCACCGAGCAGGTGTTCTCGTACTGGGACTACCGCGCCGGGATGTTCAACAAGAACCTCGGCATGCGGATCGACCTGATCCTCGCCAGCGGCGCCGTCGCCGACCGCACCGCCGCCGCCTGGATCGACCGGCAGGCCCGCAAGGGCAAGGGGCCGTCCGATCACGCCCCCGTCATGCTCGACCTCGACTCCGCCCCTGACGGTGACATCGGCCCGATGGTCCCGCCACCGTCGGCGGGGCGGGTGTCACCGAAGGGCGCGAAGCTACCACAGGCCAAGGACTGACCACGCCCGTTTGCAATAGCAATTCCTGCTCGCTAGCCTACGCCGAGGCCATGGCGAGAAGGAGTGGGCGTGGGCGGGATCGATCGACACGACTGCATCACGCGGCGGCACGCGCTGCGCGCCGCCGGAATCGGGGCGGCCGGTGCCGGGATAGCCGCGCTGGCAGGGACTCTCGGCACAGGACTCGTCTCCGCGGCACCCGGTGTGCGCGCGTCGGACACCCCGGACGCGAAGACGCGATGGGACCCCGAGTGCGACGCTCTCATGAAATCGGTGCTCGAGCGCGGCGACGCCGCGAAGGTCAATCGCGCACTCGTCCAGTGGGAGAAGAACTCCCAACCGGTACCCGCCGGCCTACCGTCGGACGTACGCGACTTCATCGAGGAGGCACGTAGGCTCCCCGAATGGCTGGACCCGCGGCTGATGAAGGGCGCCGACGCGTTCTACACGACCCGCAGCCTGTACCTGTCCGTGATCATCGGCTTCAGCGGCGGAGTGATGATGTCGGTGATCCCGCGCGAATCGCGCGCCGTGTACTGGTCGGCCGGCGGCGCGAACATGAAGGACCGCATCGCCAAGACCTACCGCCTCGTCTACGACCAGATCGCCGTCGGCGCGTACGGCCCCAGCGGCCGCGCCGCCACCACCGCCGTGAAGGTACGGCTCACGCACGGCGCCGTCCGGCACCTACTGCCGCAGTCGCCGCACTGGCGGAGGGTCGCCGACCAGCCCAAACCCATCTCACAGGCCGATATGATGGTCACCTGGCACTCGCTCGCCACGATGGGCATGCGGATCATGCGGAACTGGGGCGTGCATCTCCCGCAGGACGAGGTCGACGGCCTGCTGCACTCCTGGCAGGTCAACGGCTACATGTTGGGCATCGACGAGGCCTACATCCCTTCCAGCTGGGACCAGGCCGAACAGCAGGCTCGGGCCGACCTGGACAGCATCATGGGACCGACCCCCGAGGGCGTGAAGATCGCGAGCATGCTGATGGACCTGGGAAGATCCGTCGACGCCACCGTCCTCTCCCGCCCCGCCTTGGAGGCGTTCACCCGATACTCGTTGGGCGACAAGCTGACCGATTGGATGGAGCTTCCGCCGCAGCCGATCCTCCAGGGGATGCTCACCGCCGGCTGGCCGACGTACATCGCGATCCGCGAGGGCGTCCTCACACGGACCGCGATGCCGCCGGAGATCTACCACCAGTTCGATCAGCTCGCGAACACGCTGGAGCTGGTGTACCTCGGCGAGTTCCGCCCGATCAACATCGAGATCCCGACGGGGAACAACCCGAACTACCGGTGACTACTCCTCGGTGCTGAGCACCTCCGTCACGAAGCCGTTCACGCGGCGTCGTAGGTCGACGAGGTTCTGCTCGCGGATCTGCTCGGTATCGGTGCCCTTGTGGAACGCGGGCGGCAGCTTGCGCGCGTTGGCGGCGCAGCTGAAGTCCTCGCACACGAGTACGCCGATGGTGTCGCCCTTGCGGCCGGCGGCACCGCCCCGCCGGACCGAGAACAGGACGGCCTGACTGGAGATGTGGACGTCACGGCACCAGGTGCACATGGCCTTCGCCTTCGGCTTGGCCTCGGCCTGGGTGAGCAGGATGGTGACGAGCCCGCCGTCGGTGGGGACGCTGACGTAGGCCCGGCGCGGGATCTTGCGGTCGCGCCAGCCGAGGTATTCGAGCTTGGAGAAGTCGATCTCGTCGAAGTCCGCCGGGAACGTGACCCGCTTGACCTCGCTCCTGGTGGCGCCGCGGAAGGCGTCGATGATCTGCTGCTGGGATACGGGATCCATGGATGAACCGTTCTGTTGCCGCCCCGGGCACGCCGGGGGCGGAAAGGAGTGTGTAGGCAGGACTGCGCAGCCGGTCCGGTGGATCGGCTGCGGGGCGGGGTCATCTGCCGTGGCGCGAAGCGCCGGACACTCCTTCTCGGTTCATGCACCCCACCCTACGCGCGCCGTCACCCGAATTTCGTGGCCAACTCCGCCCATGTCCGATCCAGCTCGCCGCCGGGGAAGCGGCCGTCGATCTCGAGGATCGCCATGCCGTGCGCCCCTGCCCAGAGCGCCTGCGCGACGTGTGGATCACCGGTGACCTCGAAGAACGGCCGCCCCGACCACTCCTCGAGGCCATGCGGCAGCGCGTCCCGGTCGAGGGGCCCGACGGTCGCGAGCCGATACAGGTTCGGGTTGGCGACCGCGACAGCCCTGTAATCCCGAAGCAGCGTAGCTGCATCGGTGACCGGTCGGAGGGCCGCGCCGGACTCGGCGAGCGCGATGGCAACGAGGACCGACTTCAGTGCGCTCCTGCTGGCGAAGTGCTTGTAGAGCGACGGCGCGCGGATTCCGATCTCGTCGGCGAGGTCGCGCATCGTCACGCGATCCCACCCGTCGCGTTCCAGCAGTGCACGGGCGGCGCCCACGATCTGACGCACCCGGGGCGTCGCGGTCCGCACCGGGTCCAACTCGTCGGGGATCACCGAGAGATCGTAGCCAGCACTCGATCACGGAGGGCGGTGTTCATCGCGTCGAACCCGCCGGCCACGTCTATGGAGGAACCGAACAACGGCACGAGGACGCCGCGGAACCGCTCACTCTGCGTGAACAGGGTTCCATTCTGGACGCGCTCGAGCCGGAAGGAATGCTCACCGTCGAGCAGGCCTCGTACCACTACCCTTCCCACCCAACGAATCTCACGCTCAGTCTCGACCGACAACAGCTCCGGACGGAACCGTGTTTCTGAGCCGTTATTGCGAATCCTCACGTCGAGGTCGCGCCCCAGTGCCAGCCCGCCCGGCGCCGCAGCGTGGACGACGAACGGATTCCACTGCGGGTACGCGTCGAAGTCGACGAGGACGCGCCACACCTCGGCGGGCGACGCGGCGATCTCGATCGACCGCTCGACGGTCCGCTCGCGGTACAACGTCAGGCACACAGCCGCCACCAGCACTACCGCCGCGGCGATCGAGACCATCCACTTCATCGCACCCCTTCAAGCTAACACCGTTAGCCTCATCGTAGGCGAACGCTGTTAGCGGTGCAATACGCATGGTCCCGCCTGTGAATCCACGGCTGAAATGCACAGGAGGTCGAATCCGGCCTCGCGTGCCGCTGAGGCGCGGATTCACGGGGCAGCGTCGGCGCACGACGCGGCCCTCAGCGGCCGCGGGCGATGTCCAGGGCGGCCTTGGGGCGGGACAGGAGATATTCGCGGGCGAGGTTGCGCGCCCAGGCGCGGCGGGTGCAGCCGCACTGCGCGCGCACCGCGTCGGCGTCCAGGCCGAGGTGCCGGGCGAGGGCGGCGGCCCGTCGGGCATGGAAGCCCTGGGACACGAGCAGGACGCGCGTGGCGCCGAAGTCGTCGCGGGCATGCCGGCAGGCGAGGTATGTGTCGAGGCCGGCGCCGTCGGTGAGCAGGGCCGACTCGGGGACGCCGTGGGCCCGCAGCCACCCGGTCATGACGGCGATCTCGTCGCCGGAGGTGCCACCCGCGTTGCCGGAGACCAGGATCTTCTCGACCTTCCCCAGCCGGTAGAGCTGCAGCGATGCCTCGAGCCGGCCCTCGACGAAGGAGCCGGGGCGGCCGCCCCGCACGGACGCACCGAAGGCGATGGCCACGGGCGCCGGCGGCGCCGTCTCGGGCGAATACAGCGGCCCCGCGCCGGTGATTCCACTCACGACTGCGCGCAGTCGCGGCGCCGGCCGCGCACGCGACGGAGTGACGGAGCTCATTGCACCACCCTACCGAGCAGCTGGTTAGGTGAACCTTCGCGCGGAGGTCCCCCTGTCCGCGATCTACCGTTATGCCAGACGCAGTGGTTTCGCACCCATGTTACCGACGAGTAACATGGGTGGCTACCCAGCCCGCGAGGCAGAAAGGTGCACGACGTGGACCAGACGTATTTGGCCGCCGCCGAGTCCGACATCACCCCGCTGAACATCACCCTCGGCACGATCGGCGCGGTCGCGTTCGTCGTCGCGTGGGCGATCTTCTTCCGCGGCGCATTCCGCATGGTGCGGATCATCGCGCAGGGCCAGTCCGCGAAGGACCGCTGGCTCCCCTTCATCCCCCGCGCCGCGGAGGTCGTGGTCGAGTTCCTCGCCCACACCAAGATGATCAAGAACCGCACCGTGGGCATCGCCCACTGGTTCGTCATGATCGGCTTCCTCGCCGGCATGATCCTGTGGTTCGAGGCGCTGCCGCAGAGCTTCGACCCCTCGTTCCACTGGCCGGTCATCGGTTCCTGGCCGTTCTACCACCTGCTGGACGAGATCCTCGGCATCGCGACGTTCCTCGGCATCCTCGTCCTCATCGTGGTCCGCCAGGTCAAGCACCCGCGCAACCCCGCGCTGTTCTCGCGGTTCTCCGGCAGCAGGTTCCTGCCCGCCTACACGATCGAGGCCATCGTCCTGTTCGAGGGCCTGGGCATGATCCTGGTGAAGGCCGGCAAGATCGCCACCTACGGCGAGTCCGACCCCGTCACCGACTTCTTCACCCGGCACGTCGCCGAGCTGCTGCCCGCGAGCCCCGCGATGGTCACCGTCTTCGCGTTCGTCAAGCTGATGTCGGGCGTCATGTTCCTCATCCTGGTGGGCAGCAATCTCACCTGGGGCGTGGCGTGGCACCGCTTCTCGGCGTTCTTCAACATCTATTTCAAGCGCGAGCTGGGCAGCCGCCGCGCGCTGGGTGCGCTCAAGCCGATGGTCTCCAACGGCAAGGTGCTCACGATGGAGAACACCGACCCGGACGTCGACAACCTCGGCGCCGGCAAGATCGAGGACTTCTCCTGGAAGGGCTGGCTGGACTTCACGACCTGCACCGAGTGCGGCCGCTGCCAGAGCCAGTGCCCCGCGTGGAACACCGGCAAGCCGCTGAGCCCGAAGCTGCTCATCATGGGCCTGCGCGACCACGGTTACGCCAAGGCGCCGTACCTGCTGGCCGGTGGCCGCACGGACCCGGCGGGCGAGCAGGTGGGCCCCGCGCTCCGCGACGGCACCCTCGACGAGGCGAAGCTCGAGAAGATCCCCGCCGACGCGCGCGCTGAGGCCGAGCGCTCCCTGGTGGGCCCCGCGGGTGAGGACGACGCCCTGGGCGGCGTCATCGACCCCGAGGTGCTGTGGTCCTGCACCATGTGCGGCGCCTGCGTCGAGCAGTGCCCCGTGGACATCGAGCACGTCGACCACATCGTGGACATGCGCCGCTACCAGGTGCTCATCGAGTCGGAGTTCCCGCACGAGCTGGCCGGCCTGTTCAAGAACCTCGAGAACAAGGGCAACCCCTGGGGCCAGAGCTCCAGCCAGCGGACCGCGTGGATCGACGAGATGGACATCGACATCCCGGTCTACGGCCAGGACGTCGAATCCTTCGAAGGCTTCGAGTACCTGTTCTGGGTCGGCTGCGCCGGCGCCTTCGAGGACCGCGCGAAGAAGACCACGAAGGCCGTCGCCGAGCTCCTCGACGTGGCCGCGGTCAACTTCCTGGTCCTGGGCCAGGGCGAGACCTGCACCGGCGACTCCGCCCGGCGCGCGGGCAACGAGTTCCTGTTCCAGATGCTCGCCCAGCAGAACATCGAACAGCTCGATGAAGTATTCAGCGGTCTTCCCCAGAAACAGCGCAAGATCGTCGTGACCTGCGCCCACTGCTTCAACGCCCTCGGCAACGAGTACCCGCAGGTCGGCGGCCAGTACGAGGTGGTGCACCACACGCAGCTGCTGAACAAGCTGGTCCGCGAGAAGCGCCTGGTCCCGGTGGCGCCCCCGAGCGAGGACGTGACCTACCACGATCCGTGCTACCTCGGCCGACACAACCAGGTGTACGAGGCCCCGCGTGAGCTGATCGGCGCCTCGGGCGCCACGCTCAAGGAGATGCCGCGGCACCTCGAGCGATCCATGTGCTGCGGTGCCGGTGGCGCCCGCATGTGGATGGAGGAGCAGCTCGGCAAGCGCATCAACATCGACCGCGTCGACGAGGCCCTGAACACGCTCTCCGAGACGCCCGCGGGCAACCCGAAGAAGATCGCGACCGGCTGCCCGTTCTGCCGCGTCATGCTCTCCGACGGCGTCACCGCGCAGACCGCCGACGACGAGGCCTCCGCGCCCGAGGTCGTGGACGTCGCGCAGATGCTGCTCGAGTCCGTCCGCCGCGGGCTCCCCGAGGGGATCGTCCGGGGCAACCCCAACCGCAAGGTGTCCGACGGTGCCGCCGCCCTCGCCGAGAGCCCTGCCGAGGCTCCGGCAGCCGCTCCCGCGCCCGCGGCGACCGCTGCCCCGGCCGCGCCGGCGGAGAAGAAGGACGCGAAGCCGACGGTGGGCCTCGGCCTGGCCGGCGGCGGCAAGCGCCCGGGTGGCCCGAAGAAGCCCGGCGGAGCGAAGCCCGCAGCCGCCCCGGCGGCCGACGCGGCACCCGCCGCCGACGCCGCCCCCGCGGCGGAGACTGCACCGGCGGCCCCCGCGAAGCCCGCGGTCGGCCTGGGCCTGGCCGGTGGCGCGACGCGCCCCGGCGCCAAGAAGCCCGGCGGAGCGAAGCCTGCGGCTGCCGAGTCCGCACCCGCCGCCGACGCGGCACCCGCGGCCGAGGCGCCCGCGGAGGCGGCGGCTCCCGCCGCGCCCGCGAAACCCGCAGTCGGCCTGGGGATCGCCGGCGGCGCGAAGCGCCCCGGCGCCAAGAAGCCCGGCGCGGCGAAGCCTGCGGCTGCCGAGTCGGCACCCGCCGACGCACCCGCGGCCGAGGCACCCGCGGCGGAGACCGCCGCTCCCGCTGCCGAGTCCGCTCCCGCGGGGGAC